>CAMDOY010000071.1 GCA_945903655.1 Rhizobium sp. Q54
CGCCCTGATCGCCGCCGCCCAGGACAGGGCCGTGCCGCCGGAAACCGCGCGCCAGGTCCAGGCCAAACTGCCCGGCGCCCGCATCGAGCGCCTGCGCGGCCTCGGCCATCTCGCCCATGAGGAGAACCCCGCGCTGGTGGCCGAGCTGATTGGCCGCCTGGCCGAAGAAGCGGGATTTCCGGCTTCAAATCCGCAGAATGGCTCTTGATCAATCCAAATTGACAATGTTACTGTCAGTCTATGTTGACACTCGAACGTCCCAAAAGGCCCCTCGCCCTCGCGCCCAAACGACCCCACGCGGTCGTGATCGGCAGCGGCTTTGGCGGCTTGTCGGCGGCGGTGCGCCTGGGGGCGCGCGGCTACCGCGTCACCGTGCTGGAAAAGCTCGATGCGCCGGGCGGGCGCGCCTATGTCCACAAGCAGGACGGCTTCATCTTCGACGCCGGGCCGACCATCATTACCGCGCCCTTCCTCTTCGAGGAGCTCTGGGCCCTGTGCGGGGAGCGCATGGCCGATCACATTGATCTGCGGCCCATGGATCCCTTCTACCGCATCCGTTTCCATGATGGCGAGAGCTTCGAATATAACGGCGACGTGGCGGCCATGCGCGAGCAAGTTGCGCGCTTCAATCCCGATGATGTCGACGGCTACCTGCGCTTCATGCGCATGAGCGAGGAGATCTACCGCATCGGCTTCGAGCGCCTGGGCGACCAGCCCTTCAGCACCGTGATGGATATGGCGCGCATCGCCGGGGACATCATCAAGCTCAAAGGCTATCGCAGCGTCTACGGACTCGTCAGCACCTTCATGCGCGATGAGCGGCTGCGCACCATCTTCAGCTTTCATCCCCTGCTGATCGGCGGCAATCCCTTCGACGCCACGGCCATCTATTGCCTCATCGCCTTTCTGGAAAAGGCGCACGGCGTCCATTTCGCCATGGGCGGCACGGGCAAGCTGGTCGAGGGTCTGGTGCGCCTCATCGAGGGCCAGCGCGGCGAGGTCCGCTGCAACACCACGGTGGAATCCATTATCGTGAAGGATGGCGCGGCGCGCGGGGTGCGTCTGGCGTCGGGCACGGAGATCGCCGCCGACGTGATGGTGTCCAATGCCGATTCCGCCTGGACCTATCGCCATCTGCTGCCCGAATCCGCGCGCAAGAGATGGACAAACCGCAAGGTCGAGAAATCCCGCTATTCCATGGGTCTCTTCGTCTGGTATTTCGGCGTCAATCGCAAATATGACGATGTGCTGCATCACACGATCATGATGGGCCCGCGCTATCGCGAATTGCTGCACGATATCTTCACCAACAAGGTGCTGGCGGAGGATTTCAGCCTCTATCTGCATCGCCCCACGGCGACCGACCCCTCGCTCGCCCCAGAGGGTTGCGACACCTTCTATGTGCTCTCGCCCGTGCCAAACCTTGAAGGTGGGCAGGACTGGAGCAAGGACGGCGAGCGTTACCGCAAGGCCATCGAGCGGCTGCTGGAAGACACGGTGCTGCCGGGCCTTAGCAAAGCCATCGTCACTTCGCGCTTCACTACGCCGCAGGATTTTCAGGACAATCTGAACGCCTATCGCGGCGCGGGTTTCGGCCTTGAGCCCGTGCTGACGCAAAGCGCCTGGTTCCGTCCGCATAATCTCAGCGAAGATGTTCGCAATCTCTTCCTCGTTGGCGCAGGCACCCATCCGGGCGCAGGCCTTCCGGGCGTCCTTTCCTCCGCGCGCGTGCTCGACAAGGTGGTTCCAGATGTCTCAGTCTTCGCCTGACGTCACGCCCGCAGAACCGGGCGACTACGCTGAGTGTCGCGAGGCGATTCGGCAGGGATCGAAAACCTTTTTCGCGGCGTCCATGGTGCTGCCCGCAGCCGTGCGCGAACCCGCCTATGGCCTCTACGCCTTCTGCCGCCTCTCGGACGATGCGGTGGATCTTGATGGGGGCTCTCCGCAAGCGGTGGAGCGTCTGCGCGAGCGTCTTGACCGGGTCTGTCAGGGCCGCCCGCTTCCGGTGGCCGCTGATCGCGCCATGGCTGACCTGATGCGCCGCTACGCCATTCCCCGCGCCGTGCCGGACGCCCTGCTGGAGGGCCTCGCCTGGGACACGCAGGACCGGCGCTATGAAACCATCGAAGAGCTCTTCGACTACGCCGCGCGCGTGGCGGGCACGGTGGGCGTGATGATGACCCTGCTCATGGGCGTTCGCTCCCCCGATGCGCTGGCCCGCGCTTGCGATCTTGGGGTCGCCATGCAGCTCACCAATATCGCACGCGACGTGGGTGAGGACGCGCGCAATGGCCGTCTTTATCTGCCGCGTGTGTGGATGCGCGAAGCTGGCCTCGACCCCGACGCCTTCGTCGCCAATCCCGTCATGTCCGACGAATTAAAGAGCGTCATCGCGCGCCTGCTGGCTGTGGCTGATGGGCTTTATGCGCGGGCGCGTTCAGGCGTCGCTTATTTGCCGCTGGCCTGCCGCCCTGCGATTCTGGCCGCTGGCCTGATCTATGCGGAGATCGGTCGGGCGCTGGAGGCGCTGTCCCATGACTCCGTCAGCCATCGCGCCCATGTGCCCACATCGCGCAAGGTGCAATTGCTGACGAAGGCCGTGGCGGCGACGCCATGGCTCTCGCGCGGCGACCTCGCCACACCGCTTCCCGCAGTCGCCTTTCTCATCGAGGCCGTGAAGCAGACGCCTGCGCCTGCGGCGGTGAAGGCCCCGACGCAACCACGCCCCCTCGTCAAGGTGGAATCGCAATTCGTCCGCGTGCTAGACATTTTCGAGCGGCTTGAGCGCGCGGAGCAGATGAGCAAGTCGCGGTGAGCCCGGAGAACTACGGGCTCATTGAGATTGTGCTGTCCTTCGGCGGGCTTCTGGCGATCTTGTTCTGGCAATTGTATTCCGTGAAGCGGTCCATACGAGAGGATGCGCGCAAGAAAGACGAGGCGAGAGAGTAAAGCGCTAACGTTCAGTATGCGCAGATCCCTGTCCCGTCACGCATCGCGTGTCGTCTGACTCAAGCGGCGTCGGCTGTCTGGGTGATCGTAAGGCCGGACATCACCACGGTCTGGTGCATGTAACGGGCCTCGGTGAGATTATCGACAATGAAGGCGGCGAGATCGATGCGGCTGATCGTCCGCTTGCGCCGCTCGCCTTTCGTGCTGGCCAGCCAGCGCCCGGTCGCGGCGCCGTCGGTCAGGCCGACCGGTTGCACCAGGGTCCAGTCAAGGCCCGACGCCTTGACCAACTGCTCCTGCCGCTCCTTGTCGTCCATCTGCTCGCGCAGCAGCAGCCAGCGGAAGATCAATTTATGCATGGGTGGCAGCAATTTTCGGGTGTCGCCGACGCCATAGCTGGTGACGCAAACCAGCCGCTGCACCGAGGCGGCCTGCGCGGCGGCGATCACATGGGCCGTCCCGATTTCACAGATGTTCGGTGGCGTAATGCGCTTCATGCCGACCGCCAGCGCAAAGGGGTTTCGGGAATCGCCCAGGGCGACCACAATCGCGTCATGACCAACAACCGCGCGGGCGACCGCATCGGCGTCGGTGGCGTCGCCCACTATCACGGCGATCTCCTCGCGCTCAGGGAGCTTCGACGCATCGCGTGCGAAGGCGGTCACCTGATGGCCCCTGGTCAGCAATGTCAGCGCCACCGCGCGTCCCACTCTGCCGGTCGCCCCAAATACAATGACCTTCAAAACAGACTCCTGATGCCCTGCAGCGCCTGACGTGAAGATAGTCGAAGTTCCCAAAGCTGTAAATTAGCGCAGTGACTAACCAGCGCTCGCTGTCGTCCCCCGGACCTCCCGCCCGAATCATGGTTGCAGGACGCAAATCCCAAGGAAATGCTGATATTGGGGCGCCATGGCGTTGCGTAGAGATGCAGCCCAACGCGCCCTTTCATTGACGGGCGCCGACCTTGGCTTTATTCTGAAACACTCAGCTCTGGCTCGCCGGGAGTGGTGTGGCGAACAAGGGCGCCGCGCGCTTGGGGGCGCTGGCGTGCTTTCGTCAAGCGGACGTGGACCATGTACGAATTTTTCAAGGCCCTCCATATCTTCGGATTGATCTTGATGGCGGGGAACGTCACCGTCACCGCTTTCTGGAAGGTCTTTGCTGACCGCACCTGCAAGACGCAGATCATCGGCTTTGCGCAGTGGCTGGTGACCGTGACCGACTTTACATTCACCCTCACCGGCGGCTTTCTGATGGTGATCGGGGGCTATGGTGCCGCGCTGGTGGGCGGCATACCCCTGTTCGAGACGCCCTGGCTGGTCCTCGGCCAGGTCATGCTTCTTGTGTCAGGCGGCATCTGGCTCCTCATTCTGGTGCCGATCCAGATCAGGCAAGCGCGTTACGCGCGCGATTTCGCGATCATCGGCGACGTGCCGGAAGTGTACAAGAAAGACAGCCGCACCTGGCTGGTCTGGGGGCTGATCTCGACTGTGCCTCTCACGCTGGGCATGTATTCCATGGTGTTCAAGCCCTACTTCTAGGACGCGCCACGCAAAGAAAGGCTCGAAGGGGTGAACCATGGAGGAATTCTTTGCAGGCGGGCGCGCCATCATGGTGGTCTTGTCCCTGATTGTCGTGGAGGCCATCGTGCTGATGGTTCTGTGGCGGATGCGCATCTGTCCCTTGCCGCCGCGCGCGACCCTGCTGATCCTGGCCCCCGGCACCTCCCTGTTGATGGCCGCGCTCGCCGCCCTCTCTGGCTCCTCCTGGATGTTGGTGTCGTCGCTCTTCTTCGTCGCGCTGATCATTCACCTGATCGACCTGCGGCAACGCTGGCAAGAACGCGCTCACCTGAACGCGCCGCCCGGTTCAGGCGACCGTTAGTTCTCTGACCACCAACTTGCCCGCTAACTGGGGGCCGTCTATTGTTTTCGTGTGGGAGCGCAGGGGACGATGGGCTGGTCAAGGATTGATATTCCGTCGCAAAGCGGGCGGCTCGCCGTCGTCACCGGAGCGACCGGCGGGCTCGGCTACGAGACGGCGCTGGCGCTGGCGGGGGCGGGCGCCGAGGTTGTGCTGGCGGGCCGCAACGAGACCAGAGGCGCCAATGCTCTTGAGCGCCTGCGCGCCGCCCATCCCGATGCAAACGTTCGTTTCGAGCGGCTCGACCTGGCTTCGCTCGCCTCGGTCGCGACCTTCGCCGATCAGCTGCTCGCCGCAGGGCGCGGCGTCGATCTGCTGGTCAACAACGCAGGCGTCATGGCGCTGCCCCAACGGCGCGAAAGCATCGATGGATTCGAGTTGCAATTCGCCACCAATTATCTCGGCCATTTCGCCCTGACGGCGCGCTTGCTGCCGCTGCTGCGGCGCGTCAATGCTGCGCGCATCGTCAATGTCAGCAGCCTCGCGGCGACTGTGAAGACGATCAATCTGGACGACCTGCAGTCGCAACAGGCCTATGTCCCGTTCCAGACCTATGGCATGACCAAGCTGACGATGCTGATGTTCGCGCTGGAATTTCAGCGCCGCAGCGAGATCGAGGGCTGGGGGGTCGCGGGGCTGGCCGCCCATCCTGGCTTCGCCCGCACCGACATCATCAGCAATGGACCCGCCTCGTCCGGTTTGCGCGGCGCGCTGTGGCGAAGGACAAAATCCTTCCTGCTGCCCATGAGCCCGCCGGCTGGTCCGGCGGCCTTGTCGATCCTGTTCGCCGCGACCTCGCCTGACGCGAAAGGCGGCGGCTATTATGGGCCGAGCCGTCTACTCGAAATCATCGGCCCACCCGGCCCTGCCAGGATGCCCAAGCGGGCGCTTGATCGCGCAGCCGCCAGCCAGCTTTGGGAGACATCGGAGCGGCTGGCCGGGGTGAGTTTCGCGTGAGGCGCCGGTGACGGTCGGGCGTGTTCCCGCGCGCATTCTGATCGTCTCTGACGCCTGGACGCCGCAGGTGAATGGCGTGGTTCGCACGCTCACCGCCGTCACCGCCGAACTGCGCGCGATGGGCCACAGCGTCGAAGTGATCGGACCCGACCGGTTTCGGACCATGCCCTGCCCGACCTATCCGGAAATCGGGCTGGCCTTGCTGCCCCAGCGCCGGTTGGGCGGCCTCATCGAGGCGTTCCGGCCCGACGCCCTGCACATCGCCACCGAAGGACCGCTCGGTCTTGCGGCGCGCGCCTGGGCCCGCCGCCGGGGCCTGCCTTTCACCACCGCCTATCACACGCGCTTTCCGGAATATGTGGCTGCACGTCTCGGACTCATGGGCCGCAACGGGATCACGCGGGCGATGATCTCCCGCTTTCTGAAGTGGTTTCACGCCCCCAGCCAGGGCGTGATGGTCGCGACCGAAAGCATGCGGGAGGAACTGGCCCTGCGCGGCTTTGTTCGGCTGCGGCCATGGCCGCGCGGCGTCGATCTGTCGCTTTTTCACCCTGATCTGCGCCAGGAGGCGCCGGATTTCACGGAGCTGCCGAGGCCGCTTTTCGCCTATATCGGCCGTGTCGCCGTGGAAAAGAATATCAGCGCCTTCCTCGATCTTGAGCTGCCCGGTACGAAGCTCGTGGTCGGCGGCGGCCCGCAGTTGCGCGCGCTGGAATGCGCCTATCCAGGTGTCCGCTTCGTCGGGCCGAGGTCTGGGCGCGACCTCGCGCGGGCCTTCGCCAGCGCCGATGTGCTGGTGTTTCCGAGTCTGACGGACACCTTCGGTCTGGTGGTGATCGAGGCGCTGGCGAGCGGCGTCCCGGTGGCGGCCTTTCCGGTGACAGGTCCGCGCGACATCCTCAGGGGCGTCGATGGCCTGGCAGGCGTGACCGACCCCGACCTGCGCATGGCCTGTCTGCGAGCCCTGACGCTCGAGCGCGCCGCGTGCCGATCCCATGCCGAGGCCTTCACCTGGCGGGCCAGCGCCGAGGCCTTCCTCGACAATCTGGCGCCGATCCATGCGGCCAGCGTGACGCGTCAGCGCGCTCAGACTGACGCGGTCGCGAAGGCTTAGGCGGATCCGGGGGGCTGCGCAGGTTGATCGCCGGCGCGATCAAATCCTACCATCTGGGGATGCGAAACGGCAGCATGCACCTGACGATCGGGTTCGCGAAACGGTTCAGCGAGAGGCTCTCATGCACGCTGGCCACGCGCTCGCCGAACAATGTCTGATCGAGCAGGGTGCGCGCATAAAAGGGCGTGTCCTCGAAACCGCGCGTGACGGTCGCCACGCCATCATCGGCGCGCGTTGTGCGCGCCACGCGCCAGCCCGTGCGGGGCAGGGGGGCCAGCGGCGGCGGCGGCGCCTGTTCGAAGCCGCCATGGCGATCAAAGCGCAGGGCCATGGAGAGCGGGTCGCCCATGCGGGGATTGGCGTCATAGAGCACGGTTGATCCCGTGCTCAGCGCCGCGCGCGACCATGTCCAGTCGGAGAAGCCATTCTCCAGGGGCTCGTCGCCCGCATTCATGTCGAAATAGCCATCGCCGCTCCAGCGCATGCCCGGCTGCGAGAAGGCGACGGTCACATGGGCGGATGGCGCGATGGGGCGCCAGGTATGCTCGCCGCCTTTCGACAGATGGAAGACATGGCTGTTGAAGGCGATCGGCTCCACCCGCACCACACCGCTCACCGGCTTGAAGAAGGGCGCCGAGAGTTCGTTGATGCGGATCGTGAGCACGCCGTCATCCCATGACAGGGCGCTGGGACCAATCACCAGATTGCAGGCGTCGCGCTCAAGCGCCTCGCGCTTGCGCTCGGTCATGGCCCAGCGATTGGTGCGCGGACCATAGATGCAGGCGTTCACCGAGCAGTGGTTGAGCGGGTCCTTGCGTCCGGCCCAGGCGTACCAGGGCGAGAAGACGCTGCCGATGAAGGCGATGATGGTGATGCCATATTGCCTGTCGTCGCTGAGCGCATCGACATACCACCAGGCGTAGCCGCCGGGCGGGACCGCGCGGTCGAAGCCGGGACCGAGGGGAGGTCCGCCATGATGCTCAGGGCCGCCTGCCGACCCGAGAGCGCCGCCATCGGCACCCCCGAGCCCGGATGCACGCCCCCGCCCGCCAGATAGAGGCCCGGCAGACGGGTCCGCGCGCCCGGACGCGCGAAGGCGGCCATCCAGCCGTGCTGCGCCGGTCCGTACAAGGCCCCGCCGGAGCCCGGAAACATCCGGGCGAAATCTGCTGGCGTCGTCACCACGCGTGCTGTGTCCAGCGGCGTCACTTTCAATCCGCAGCGGTCCAAATGGCGAAAGGTCGCGTCTTCGCATGATTGCAGGTCCGAAGGCTGGAGTGGGGCGCCATCCCCATTGGCGGGCGCGTTGATGAGGCAGAACAGGCGTTCGCTTTGCGATTGTGCGCCCGGCTCGGGCGATTGATCGCCGCGATCCTGCGCGCAGACATAGACCGTGGGCGCGCGCGGGGCGCGACCATGGATCAGGATATCATCGAACTCGGCCCGGTAGGCGTCCGAGAAAAAGACATTGTGGCGCAGCAGGGGAAAGCCCTGCGTCCTGGCCTGCATGGACCATGTGATCGCCGAGAGGAACCGCGCCTTGGGCGGAATCATGGCGACGGCGCCGGTGACATCGGGGCCCAGCAAGCCCGCGCCCAGGGCCGACACATCCCCGTTCATGAGGACGGCGTCGGCGGCGATGCGCTCGCCATCGGCAAGCTCCACCCCGCAAGCGCGCCCGCCCTCGACCAGAATGCGCGCCGCCCTGCGGTTATAGAGGAAAACCGCGCCAAACCGCTGCGCCATGGCGACGAGCCCCTCGGCCAGCCGCTGCATGCCGCCCTCGATCAGCCAGACGCCCTCGCGCTCCACATGGGCCACCAGCATGAGGGTGGCGGGCGCCGCATAGGGCGAGGAGCCGCAATAGGTCGCGTAGCGGGCGAAGAGTTGGCGCAGGCGCGGATCACGGAACGTGCCAGCCAGCGCATCCGTCAGCGTGGAATAGGGCGACAGGCGCATCAGCTCGCCCAGGCGCGAGAAGCCGATCCGGCGCGAGAGTTGAAACAGATTGGGCCGAGAGGCGTGTATAAAGCTGTCCTTGAGCGTCGCATAGACGCCCTGCGCCCGCGCGGCGAAGGCCCGATAGGCCTGCGCGTCCCGCGCGCCGGAGAAGGCCTCGATGGCGGCGACGCTCTGGTCGAGATCGGCGAAGAGATCGAGCCGGGCCCCATCGCTCCAGCCATGGCGGGCGAGGGTCTGGGTCGGTTGGCAACGGACGTAATCGTTGAGGGACAGGCCCACATCTTCTGCGAGCTCGTCGAAAACCCAGCGCATGGTGAGGATCGTGGGGCCGGAATCGATGGTGGCGCCGCCCGCCATGACCTCGCGCATCTTGCCGCCCGGCGCGGCAGCCGATTCCACGACCGTCACCTCGACGCCCTGCGCAGCCAGACGCAGCGCGGCGGTCAGTCCGCCCACGCCCGCCCCTATGATCACAACATGGCGCATGCGCATCCGGTCGCCTCCACGAGAAAAATGCGCGGAGCCCTCTTGCGTGTCAACATAAATTGACATTACATTTGACAATCTAAGATGACGAATGATGGGGTAGGACCATGCAGATCGCAGACCGCATCGAGCAAGCCCTCGCACAGGCCATTGCATCCGCGCAGGGCGCGGGGGCGCCGCCGCTGCTGGCCTCGGCCCTTCATTACGCGGTTTTCCCGAGCGGGCATCGCATCCGGCCCCAGCTCTGCCTGGCGGTGGCCATGGCCTGCGGCGATGCGGATCCGGCGGCGGCTGACGCGGCCGCGGCCTCCATCGAGCTGCTCCATTGCGCCTCCCTCGTCCATGACGATCTCCCCTGTTTCGATGATGCGGACATGCGGCGCGGCAAGGCCTCGGTCCATGTGCAATATGGGGAGCCGCTGGCAGTTCTCACCGGCGACGCCCTCATTGTTCAGGCTTTCGAGATTCTGGCGCAGGGCGCCGCGAAATCACCCCAGAGGCTCGCGAGCCTGCTGACCATCATCGCCCAATCCGTCGGCTCGCCCAATGGCATTGTGGCCGGCCAGGCCTGGGAATGCGAGGCGGCCGTCTCCCTTAGCGATTACCAGCGCGCCAAGACCGGCGCCCTCTTCGTCGCAGCCACGGCGGCCGGGGCGGCGGCGGCAGGCCATGATCCCGCGATCTGGCGCACGCTGGGCGCCAAGCTCGGCGAGGCCTATCAGGTCGCGGACGATCTGCGCGACGTGCTCTGCAACGCCGCGGAACTCGGCAAGCCCATCGGCCAGGACGCCGCCCGCAAGCGGCCCAACGCCGCCGCGCAACTGGGCGTCGGCGGGGCCAAGGCCCGGCTCGAAGAGCTGATGAAGGCGGCCATCGACTCGATCCCCGATTGCCCCGGCCAGGCCCAGCTGCGCAAGCTCATCAAGGCCCAGACCAGCGCGTTCTTCCCCAAGGAACTCGCCCTCGTGGCGGCCTGAGGCCGTGTCATGACGGCGCAGGCCCCGGGGCGTCCCGTCATGGCCGATCCCACTTCTGGATGGCGCGACAGCCTGATCAGGCTGCGCACCCGCGTCATCAGCAACCCCCGTTTCCAGCGCTGGGCGGCGGCCTCGCCCCTCACGCGCTTCATCGCGCGGCGGCAGGCGCGGGCGCTCTTCGATCTGTGCGCTGGCTTTGTCTATTCGCAGGTTCTGGCCGCCTTCGTGCAGCTCAGGCTTTGCGATCATCTGGCCGATGGGCCGCGCTCCCTGGAGGCGCTGGCCCGCCTGACGGACCTGAGCCCCGAGGCCGCAAGGCGCCTGCTGCGCGCCGCCGCCTCGCTGGGTCTGGTGCGCTCAATGCCGGGCGAGCGCTATGCGCTGGCCGATCTGGGCGCCTCCATGATCGGCAATCCCTCCGTTGCCGCCTTCATCGCCCATCACGCGCTGCTCTATGACGATCTGCGCGATCCCGTGGCCCTGCTGCGCGGGCAGACGCAAACACGGCTTTCCCAGTTCTGGCCCTATGCCGGCGACCGGCCCGAGGCCGCCTCAAACGCCCCGACGCAGCCCGAGGGCTATGCGGGCTACAGCACCCTCATGGCGCAATCCCAGGCGTTGGTGGCGCAGGACATTCTGGATGCATGGCCCATGACCCGCCATCGCCGCCTGCTGGATGTGGGCGGCGGCGAGGGGGTCTTCATCGCGCAGGTGGCGGCCAGCGCGCCGAACCTGCAACTGCAACTCTTCGACCTCCCCCCCGTCGCCGCGCGGGCGCAGGAGGCGCTGGCCCGCCGGGGACTCGCCACCCGGGTGGACTGCATCGGCGGGAGCTTCCTGCATGATCCCCTGCCGCGCGGGGCCGACATCATCAGCCTCGTGCGCATCATCCACGATCACGACGACGAATCCGCCCTCGCCCTGCTGCGCGCCGTCCATGCGGCCCTGCCGTCAGGTGGAACGCTGCTGATCGCCGAGCCCATGGCGGGCACGCCGGGGGCGGAACCCATCGGCGACGCCTATTTCGGCTTCTACCTTCTGGCCATGGGGCGCGGACGCGCGCGGCGGCCCGAAGAGTTGAAACAGCTGCTTGAAGCCGCCGGATTCGCGCAGATGCGCGTGCTCGCCACCCGCCGCCCGCTGCTGGCGTGGGCCATGGTGGCGAAGAAACTGTAAATTTGACTTGACGCATATCAATGTCAGTCTAGAATTACATTTGGACTAGCGCCTGTCCGGCTGATCGGAGGGGCGCATAAGGGGTTTTAATGCTGGAAGCGCTCGCCATCGTTCTCGAAAGGCCGGAGCATATCGCTCTGAACCGGCTCGCCTTAACGGCGCCGGAGCCTGACGACGTCGTGGTGAAGACGCTCTGGAGCGGCATCAGCACCGGCACCGAGCGTCTGCTCTTCACCGGCCGCATGCCCACCTTCCCCGGCATGGGTTATCCACTGGTGCCCGGCTACGAGAGCGTCGGCGTGGTGACCCAGGCAGGCCACGGCGCCCATGTGCGCGAGGGCGAGATGGTCTTCGTGCCCGGCGCCCGCTGCTTTGGCGAGGTGCGCGGCCTCTTCGGCGGTGCGGCCTCGCAACTCGTTTCCAAGGCGTCGCGCGTGATCCCCGCGCCCGAGTGGCTTCAGGACAAGGCGATTCTCTTCGCCCTCGCCGCCACCGCCTATCACGCCCGCGTGGGCGCCAGCACCGAAGGCGGCGATCTCATCATCGGCCATGGTGTGCTGGGGCGCTTGCTGGCGCGCCTGAGCGTGCTGGCGGGCGGCGAGCCGCCCACGGTCTGGGAGAAGAACCCCGCGCGCATCGACGGCGCCCAGGGCTATCAAGTGATTTCGCCCGACGATGATCCCCGCCGCAACTATCGCACGATCTATGACGTGAGCGGCGATTCGGGGATTCTCGACACCTTGATCCAGCGCCTCGCCTCGGGTGGCGAGATCGTGCTGGCGGGCTTCTACGAAGCCTCCCTGAATTTCAGTTTCCCCCCCGCCTTCATGCGCGAGGCGCGCCTGCGCATCGCGGCGGAATGGAAAGAGCCCGATCTCATCGCCACCAAAAGGCTCGTCGAAGACGGCAGCCTCTCCCTTGATGGCCTCATCACCCATCGCCTGCCCGCCACCCAGGCGAGCGACGCCTATCCCACCGCTTTCAACGATCCTTCCTGTCTCAAAATGGTTCTCGACTGGAGCGCTTCATCATGACCATCAACCAGACGAATTTCCTGCGCGCTGAAGCTGCCGCCGAGCCCGATCCGGTGCCCACCACCGCCACCAAGCAGACGCAGATCATCGCGATCTATGGCAAGGGCGGCATTGGCAAGAGCTTCACCCTCGCCAACCTCTCCTACATGATGGCCCAGCAGGGCAAGAAGGTGCTGCTGATCGGCTGCGACCCCAAGAGCGACACGACCTCGCTGCTTTTTGGCGGACGCGCCTGCCCCACCATCATCGAGACCTCCACGAAGAAGAAGCTCGCGGGCGAGCAGGTCGCCATCGGCGATGTCTGCTTCAAGCGCGATGGCGTCTACGCCATGGAACTGGGCGGGCCGGAAGTGGGCCGTGGCTGCGGCGGACGCGGCATCATCCACGGCTTCGAACTGCTCGAGAAGCTCGGCTTCCACGAGTGGGGCTTCGACTATGTGCTCCTCGACTTCCTCGGCGACGTGGTCTGCGGCGGCTTCGGTCTGCCCATCGCCCGCGACATGTGCCAGAAG
>CAMDOY010000072.1 GCA_945903655.1 Rhizobium sp. Q54
CGCGACGCCCTGCCGCAAACGGGCTTCCAGATTTTTCGCCTGACGGATCGGCGCATCATGACCCTGAGCCCCTTCCGCCTGGGCGAGAACCCCAATGTGCGCGTGGGTGTGGCGATGATCACCTCCGCCGAGGAGGCTCTGGCCCTCCACGAAAAAGCAGCGAACGAGATGTGGGAAAGCGCCCTCAAGGGGCAGGCCGCAAGCAATTATCTACGCAGCCTGATTGCGGCGACGGAGGGCTCCGGTCCCGCGCGCCGCGCCGCTTCGCAATAAAGACAGAGAACAAGACGGGAGTTCGATATGGCCAAACTCAAACTAACCCTGGCATGCGGCGACTATGAAATCATTCGCCCACTCAAGGAGGGAACGGTCCAGCCCGATGGCATCGAGCTTAACGTACTCACGGACATGGATTCCACCACGCGCCATTGGCGCTTCCTGCGCAATCAGGATTTCGATGTGGGCGAGGTCAGCTGCTCCTCCTATATCGCGTCCAAGGACAAGGGATTTCCGTTTGAGGCGATCCCGGTGTTTCTGCATCGTCGCTTCCGCCATGGTTTTGTGTTCATCAACACGACCAAGGGCATCAAGACGCCCAAGGACCTCATTGGCCGCAAGGTTGGCCTCAAGCAATATCAATCGACCGCGATCCTGTGGCTGCGCGGCTTGCTCGACCATGAATATGGCGTGCCCTTTAAATCCATCGATTGGTATACGGAACTTGCCGAAGCCATCGACTTCACGCCCCCGCCCGGCCTGCGCCTGCAACGCATCCCCGATGACAAATCCATCGAGACCATGCTGGCGGAGGGCGAAGTTGACGCGCTGATCCATCCCGATCTTATTCAGCCTCTGGTGGATAAGGATCCTCGCGTTGGCCGCCTCTTTCCCAATTACAAGGAAGAGGAGATGGCCTTCTTCCAGCGTACCGGCACCTTCCCCATCATGCATGTGATGGGGCTGAAGCAGGAGATCGTGGAGAAATATCCATGGGCCGCGATGAACCTCTATCAGGCCTTCGAAAAGTCGAAGGACATCGCCATGAAGCGCATGGCCAATCCGCGCATCGCGCCGCTGGCCTGGTATCGCGAAGCCTGGGAAGCGCAGGAAGAGGTTCTGGGGCCGGATCCCTGGGAGTATGGGCTCACCGAACACAACGCCAAGCAGCTCGACCAGCTCGCCACCTTCGCCCACGAGCAGGGGCTGACCAATCGCAAGCTGACGCTCGATGAACTCTTCCTGCCGGTGTCGCAGGGTCACAAGCGCGGCAAGGTGTTTCGGATCTAAAGCCGTAGCCGCCCGATCTGCACATACAGCGCACCTCGAAATTCGAGACCCAACATGAAGCTGCCAGACTTCGACTATCACAGCCCCACCAGCCTCGATGAGGCGATCACCCTCATGGCCACGCCCAATGCGCGGGTGCTGGCGGGCGGGCAGAGCCTGCTGCCCATCATGGCCTTCCGCCTCGCCGCGCCCTCCGCGCTTGTGGATCTGCGCAAGATCAAAGGCCTCGACAAGATCGAGATCACGCAGGACGCTATTCATCTTGGCCCCATGGTGCGCTGGCGCGATGTGGAGCGTCACGAAGGGCTCGCCGCCGCGCTGCCATTGCTCACGCAGGCCATGGAGCATGTGGCCCATTATCAGATTCGGAATCGCGGCACGGTGGGCGGCAGCCTCGCCCATGCGGATCCCGCAGCCGAATTTCCCGGCATCGCCGTGACCTGCGATGCGCGCATTCATCTGGCGGGCGCCAACGGCAAGCGCGTGGTGGCGGCGGGTGATTTGTTTGTCGGTCCGCTGGAAACCTGCCTGCAGGATGGGGAAATCATCACCTCCATCGAATTGCCCCGCTGGCCGCAGGCGCGGCGCTGGGCCTTTGAAGAATTCTCCCAGCGGCGCGGCGATTTCGCGCTGGCGGGGATCGCGCTCTTCTATGATCTTGATGGCGAGCGCCGCGCGCAAAATGTCCACATCGGCGTCATCGGCGCCACGGATCGGCCGCGCCGCCTGCCCGGCGCCGAGGCGGCGCTCAATGGTCAGGCCCTCAGCGATGAGGTGATCGCGAAGGCCTGCGCTGCGGCTTGCGCTGAAGTCGATCCGCCCACTGATATCCATGGATCCGCCGAATACCGGCGGTCTCTTGTCGGCACGCTGTTGCAGCGCGCCCTTGTCAAAGCGTCCAGCTGAGGTGAATGCGATGTCCGTGCAATTCGTCGTCAATGGCCGCAAGGTCGAAGTAGATCCCCCGGCGCGCATGACGCTGGCCGATTGCCTGCGCCAGCAGGTGAAGCTCACGGGCACCCATGTGGGGTGCGAGCACGGCGTCTGCGGCGCCTGCACGGTGATCGTGGATGGCGAGGCCATGCGCTCCTGCCTCATGCTGGCGGCGCAGGCTGACGGCGCCACCATCATGACCATCGAGGGCCTGTCTTCAGACGCGGAACTGACACCCCTGCAACTGGCTTTCAAGAAGAACCATGGGCTGCAATGCGGCTTCTGCACGCCGGGCGTGCTCATGACCCTGCATGCGCTGCTGACCCAGGAGCCCTATGCGAGTGAGGAGCGCATTCGCGATGTGCTCTCGGGCAATCTTTGCCGCTGCACAGGCTATATCCCGATCATCGAATCCGCCCTGGAGGCGCGCGCCGCCTATCAGGATCAAGCCCGGAGCGCCCAGGCATGAGAACCGTCAACACCTATATCGGCAGCCCCGTCGAGCGCGTTGAAGACTATCGTTTCCTGCGCGGCGAAGGCCAATATGTCGGCGACCTCGTGCGCGAAGGGCAATGGCATGCAGCCTTTGTGCGCAGCCCCGTCGGACATGGCGTGATCAGGAATATCGATTGTTCGGCGGCCCTCGCCTGGCCCGGCGTGAAAGCGGTTCTCACGGCGGCGGATATCGAAGGCGAGATCCCCAAGATTCCCTTCCGCCGCCCCAACCCCACCATCGGGCCCTACGCGCAGCCGATCATCGCGAGCGGCAAGGTGCGTTATTTCGGCGAACCTGTTGCGGTCATCCTTGCGGAGTCGGCGGAGATCGCCGAGGACGCGCTGGCGGCGATTGTGCTCGACATCGAGCAACTGCCCGCCGCCATTGATCGCCAGACCTGCATGAGCGACAAGGTCGTGCTCTTCGATCATCCCGGCAGCAATATCGCCACCGTGTTTCATGCCAACAAGGGCGAAGTGGACGCCGCTTTCGCGGCTGCAGATGTGACGGTTCGCGGCCAGTTCTCCACCCAGCGCCAGACCGCCCTTCCCATGGAGACGCGCGGCCTGCTGGCGGAATGGGATCCGAAGAGCAACCATCTCACTGTCTATGGCGCGGCCAAACTGCCCTTCTTCAATCGCAAGACCATGGCGGACCTGATGGGCCTGCCGGAGACCGCCGTCGATTATATCGAGGTGGACGTTGGCGGGGGCTTCGGCGCGCGCGGCGAGTTCTACCCCGAAGATTTTCTCGTCGCCTTCGCCGCCCGCAAGTTCCACAAGCCCATACGCTGGATCGAGGATCGCCGCGAACATCTCACCGCCATCGGTCATTCCCGCGAAGCTGAATGCGATGTCGAGCTCGCCTTCAGCAAGGATGGAACCTTGCTGGGCATGCGCGGCGATCTCTTCGTCAATGTGGGCGCCTATGTGCGTCCCAATGGGATGACGCCCGTGCGCAACGCCGCGCAATTCATGTCCGGCCCCTATCGCATTCCCGCCATCCATCTGCAGGCCCACGCCTATGTCAGCAACAAGACGCCGGCGGGCACCTATCGCGGTCCCGGCCGCTATGAAGGCTCGTTCTTCATCGAGCGACTGATGGACCTTGGCGCGGCGCGCTTGGGGATGGATCGCCTCGCTCTGCGTCGACGCAATCTCGTGACCGATGCGGAAATGCCCTATCCGCTGGCGCCGGTGTTGCCGAGCGATGGGCGCGCGGAAACCAATTGCGACAGCGGCGACTATCGCGTCTGTTTCGACAAATGTCTCGAGGAATTCGGCTGGGCGCAAAAAGCCGAGTTTGATGGCAAGTTGATTGATGGGCGTTACCATGGTCTGGGCATCGCTTGTTTCATCGAAGGCGGCGCCTCCGGCCCTTCGGAAACCGCGCGCATGGAAATCGAGGCGGATGGCTCGGTCGCTGTCTACGCGGGTTCATCCGCCATCGGGCAGGGCCTTGAGACCGTGCTTTCGCAGATCGCGGCGGATGCGCTGGAAATCTCCATCGACCGCATCAAGCTCTACCATGGCTCCACCACCTATCTGAAGGAAGGCTGGGGCTCCTATGGATCGCGCGCGACGGTCATGGGCGGCAGCGCGGTGATTGATGCGGCGACGAAGCTGCTGGAAGCTTTTAAAGTCGCAGCAGCGTCACGGCTGAAGCTTGATCCATCCGAACTCACCATCGTGGACGGCGTGGCGCGGGCGAAGGATGGCCGCAGCGTGCCCTTTGACGAAGTGGCGAGCATGGAAATCAAGGCCGATGGTCGCTTCGACAACTGGAAGCCCACTTACTCCTACGGCACAAGCGCCGTGCATCTGGCGGTCGATCCCGGCACCGGCCATGTGGATGTCATCGACTATACGATTGTTGACGACGTCGGACGCATCATCAATCCCCTCACCCTGCATGGGCAGGTCACGGGCGCGGTGGTGCAGGGCTTTGGCAGCGCCTTCAGCGAAGAGTTGGTCTATGATGCAGACGGCACGCTGCTGGTGGGCTCGCTCGCGGATTATCTGATCCCTGTGGCGACAGACTATCCCCATGTGCATTGTGTTTCCATGGAGTCTTTCCCCTCGCCCATCAATCCGCTTGGGGCGAAGGGCGCGGGCGAAGGGGGGATCATTTCGGTTGGCGGCGCGGTCGCGAATGCGGTTGCTTCCGCCTTGCGCGATTTCGGCGTGCAGCCCTCGCGCATGCCGCTCAATCCGCAGCGCGTCTGGGAATTGATCCAGGATGGAAAGAAGGCGCTCGCTTCAACCTGAAGCGAGCGCGCTGCGCCTCACCAACCCAGAATGGTCGCCGCCCGCTGCAGAATGGGCTTGGGGATCATGCTGGCGTCGCGAACCATTTGTTCGAGTTGCTCGCCGGTCTTGGGCCTGATGTCGAAGGATTGTTTCTTCGCCTCCGCCATCAGCGCGGGGTCCTTCATCGTGGCTGCAAAGGCCTCGCGCAGGATCTTCATGCGCTCAGCGGGAACCTCTGGCGCAAGCCAATAGTTGTAGCCGATGGCGACGGGCAGGGTGACGAGGTTGGCGATTTGCCGATCCTCCTCGTTCTTCACGAGGTCTATCAGCAAAGGCACATTCGGCAGGTCCGGCTCCTTCTCGAAACCAACTTGAGTCAGGATGGAGATCTTGCGATCCCTCAGCCATTCCGGCCTTGTGCTGACGAGGCTTGAATAGGCCCCGCCGCCCCGCCCCTCGACCTCGCCGCGCTCCAGCGCCAGGTTGCTTTCGTTGGTGCCGGTATAACCATTGATGATCTTGAATTTCGTGCCCACCAGCGCATTCAGGATGGCGGGATAGATATTCGCGTCTGAGATGATGCCGCTGCCCGCCATGGAGGTTTCGAATTTCGTGGCGTCATCGATGGTCTTGGCGCGCGATGTGTTCCAGACATAAACCGTGTTGTTCGAATAGGCCATGCTGCCCAGCCAATTGAAGCGGGCCGGATCATATTGTGCGCCCTTGCCGCCCAGCAGTTGGAACATCGCCGCGCCCTGATTGACGGCGGCGATCACGGTCCCGTCCTTCGGGGCGATGGAATAGACGTGATTGGCGGCTCGCACCCCGCCGGCGCCCTCCATGTTCTGCACGATGACATTGGGCGATCCGGGAATGTGATGGCCGAGATATCGTGCCAGCAAGCGCGCATAAAGATCATATCCACCACCGGCGCCAAAGCCCACCACAAGCGTGATCGTCTTGCCCGCGAAAGAGGGCGCGGCCTCCTGCGCCTTGGCGGAGAAGGCGAGCGCGCTTGTGAACAAAGCCATCAAAATGCGACTGGTTTTTTTCATCGTCATGGACCCCGGCGATTTGCGTCCAGTCTCCAGCGGTTTGCTGAAAATTGCAAGCACCTGTCGCGGCGCCTTCAAAGCATACAGATTGCGCGATGATGCGGCATGACTGACGTAAATAAAAGCTGCAGGCGTCAATGATTGAATGACGGAATATCACCGTCTGGTCGCATTCATCCTTGTCAGGCGATTTTTCATCATGATAGCTTATGACGTCGCGCAATGCTTCGCATGGCATAAGGTGGTCGTCGATGACACGCTATCGCAATCAATGGCTGAGGCGTCTTTCCACGGCCCTGGCTTTCGGCTCTTGCTGCTGGGCGACGTTGTCGCCAGCGCGGGCGGATGAGGTCTCCGATTTCTATCGCGGCAAAACGATCACCCTCGTCGTCGGCTACAGCACGGGCGGCGGTTATGACATTTATGCGCGGGCCATCGCACGGCACATGGGCGAGCATATTCCCGGCGCGCCCAAGATGGTGGTTCAGAACATGCCGGGCGCGGGCAGCATCGCCTCCGCCAATTATCTTTACAACGTGGCCGCCAAGGACGGGACGGTCTTCGCCACCTTCGGGCGCGGCGTTCCCATGGAGCCGCTCATTGGCGTGGCCAGGGTGCAATATGACGCGAGCAAGTTTACCTGGATCGGCTCCGCCGCCAATGAGCTCAGCGTCTGCGCCGTCACGCAGAAGTCGCAGGTCAAGACTTGGGATGATGTGACTAGCAAGGAGGCCGCTGTGGGCGGCGAGGGGTCGGGCTCTGACCCCGACACCTACGCCATGCTGGTGAAGGGCCTCTTTGGCGCGAAGTTTCGTCTTGTCACCGGTTACCCCGGCGGCAATGACATGACGCTCGCCATCGAGCGCGGCGAAATCGATGGCCGTTGCGGCTGGTCCTGGGGTTCCATCAAGGCCACGCGTCCGGACTGGATCAGCGGGCCCAATCGCCTCAACGTGCTGCTCGTCATGTCCACGGAGCGCAGCGAAGAATTGCCGGGCGTGCCGACCGTGCTGGAAAAGGCGACGACGGATCGTGATCGCGACGCCGTGCGGTTGATCGTCAGTCGGCAGGTGGTGGCGCGGCCCTTCGCGGCGCCGCCGGGCGTTCCACCCGCGCGCCGCGACGCCCTGCGCAAGGCCTTCATGGCGACGCTGAGTGATCCGGCTTTCCTGTCGGAGGCCAAGGCGCTCTCGCTTGAGCTATCGCCCTTGGGCGGCGCTGAGGTGGAGAAACTGATCATCGATCTCCATAATGCCCCCGCAGCCTCTATCGAGCACGCCAAGGCCACGATAGCCTCGGGCAATAGCGCGAAATAGTGCAACGCGTCAGCTTGCCTGACGTGAAGCGTCGCCATCTTGAAGCAGCGGCGATTATGAAACCCGGATCTTCGGAGAGCCATCATGCGCATCAGTTTCTGCTCCTGCCATCAGGCGCAATTCGCCATCCCTGAGGCGGGTGCGCCATCAAGCCCCGCCCCCGCGTCCGGCGGCGCCTATCCTGCGCAACTGCGCGAGGATATCGCCATCGGTAGTCGCATCTGCGCCGCCGAGAATGTGTTCGACGCCTTCGGCCATCTGTCGGTCCGCCACCCTTCAGCGCCCGATCGCTTCCTCATGACGAAATCTCTCGCGCCCGCGCTGGCGCGCGCCGAAGATGTGGTGGAGCTTGATCTTGATGGGCGCGCTTGCGGCGATGAAAACAGGCCGCTGTTTCTCGAGCGCTTCATTCATGGTGAGATCTACAAGATGCGCCCGGATGTGAACGCCATCGTCCATAGCCATTCGCCCTCCGTCATTCCCTTCAGCGTGGTCGATAACCCCATGCGCGCGATGTTTCACACAGCCGCCTTCATTGCTGCGGGGGTGCCTGTTTTCGACATCGCCGAGCGCTTTGGCGATACGGATATGCTCGTCAGTAATCATGTGAAGGGCAAGGCCCTGGCGGAGTGTCTGGGCGATGCGCCGGTCTGTCTCATGCGCGCCCATGGATCGGTGGCTGTAGGGCCCAGCCTTCAACACGCGGTGTTCCGCGCCGTCTACACCGAGGTCAACGCCAAGCTGCAATTGCAGGCGACCATGATGGGCATGCCCATCGCCGCGCTGAACGTCAATGAGGGCAGACTCGCAGACGCCGTTAATCTCGCTGGCGTCGGGCGGCCCTGGGATGTGTGGAAGAAGACTGCGCTCAAGGCTATGCGCGCTGAGGAGGATTGAGCGGCGCGGTCCATGTCAAACAAGTGGGGAGTTCTTATGATGCTCAGACATGCAAAGCCTGCATTTAAGCCCGTTTCTGTGAGTTTTTTGGGCGCCATCCTCGCTTGCGCCCATGCTTCGACCGCGCGGGCTGCGGATGATTTTTACAAGGGCAGGACCATTGATCTCGTGATCGGCTACTCCCCCGGCGCCACCTATGATCTTTATGCGCGCCTGGTGTCGCGGCATATGGGCAATTATATTCCCGGCAATCCCCGCATCGTGCCGCGCAATCTTGCGGGCGCGGGCAGTCGCGTCGCCGTGAACTATCTTTATAACGTGGCGGCGCAGGATGGGACTGCGCTGGCGACAGCCGATCAATCCCTCGCCGTAGAACAGGCCATGGGCGACAAGCAACTGACCGTGGACGTGAATAAATTGCAATGGATCGGCAACCCCGTGGTCAGCAACAACACCTCCGTCGCCTGGCACACGTCGCAGATCCGCTCCGTCGACGACGCCCGCGCCAGGGAGGTGACCATGGGCGCCACGGGCTCCAGCACATCCTCGCAATATCCCCGCTTGATGAATGCGCTGCTTGGCACGAAATTCAAGGTGATTCTGGGCTATCCCGGCGCCAATGACATCAACCTCGCCATGGAGCGCGGAGAAGTCGCAGGCAAGGGAAGCGATAGCTGGGCCGCCTGGAAAGCCACGCGACCGGATTGGCTGCGCGACAAGAAGATCAACATCCTCGTGCAGATTGGCCTCACCAAAAATCCGGAAATGGGCGATACGCCCCTCCTGATGGATCTGGCGAAAAACGACGAAGACCGTCAGGTGATGAAGTTGCTGTCCACCTCGGTGGTCATCGGGCGGCCCATCTTTGCTGGGCCTGGCGTGCCCGCCGAGCGGGTGACGGTGCTGCGCCGCGCCTTTGACGCCATGGTCAGGGATGCGGATTTCATCCGGGAAGCGAGAGAGGCCAAGATGGATCTTGACCCCGTTTCAGGCGAGGAACTTCAAAAGCTCGTCGGCGAGATCGTCGCCACGCCTAAACATATCGCAGATCGCCTCATCGACATCATTGGCGGCGGGCAATAGGCCAGGGCCGGCCAAGGTCAAGTCTACCTCCATTGCAGGGCTGGAGTCTGTCAACGGTTGAGGTCTCATCAGCAGGGCGGTCGTCGCCGGGCGTGAGAGACTGGACCTTTGCCGATGGCCAAGAAATCCGATGCGCAAAAGGGCGCCGAAGCTGAAGTTGGCGCCTTTCGAAAGGGCCTCGGTCCCTTTGTCGTCGCCAGCGAATCGACGCGCATGCCCATTGTCTTCACCAATGCCCGCGATCCAGCTTGTCCGATTATTTTCGCCAATAATAGCCTTTTGGCGCTGACCGGCCATCATCGCGCCGAATTGCTGGGAGAAAGTTTCTATTCATTGATTGCGGATGATGCGGAGACAGATGCCGTATCCGCGATAAGAAACGCGTTCGAGACACGGTCCAGGATCAAATGTGAAGTTAAGTGCCGCCGCAAGGATGGAAACCCCTTCTGGGCGGCGGTTTTCGTTCATCCGGTTTTCGATCAGGATGGAACGGTCATTCAGTATTTCGCCTCCTTCATTGATCTCACCAAACACAAGCAGGAGCAGGCTCATGCGAAGATGCTGATCGATGAACTCAATCATCGCGTAAAGAACACTCTGGCCACGGTGCAGGCGATTGTGCGGCAAGCTTTGCGCACGGATGCTGATCGGCAGACCCTAAGGCAGATGATCAAATCGCGGCTTTCAGCCCTGTCGCGGTCGCATGATCTGTTGACGCGGGAAAAGTGGAAGAGCGCGGGCCTCCATGAGATCATCCATGCGACCCTCGCGCCCTTCAAATCTGGCGACGCTGATGCAGAGCGCTTCATCATCAGTGGCGAGCCCATGCGTTTTGCGCCCAAGGCTGCGCTGGATCTGTGCATCGTCTTCAATGAACTCGCCACCAATGCCGTGAAATATGGCGCGCTCTCGAGAGTTGGAGGCAAGGTGCATATCGACTGGAAGATTGAGCCCAGCCCTCAGGGGGCGCAGCTCCTGCTTACCTGGCGTGAACTTGGCGGGCCTGTCGTGAAGGCGCCCACGCATCGCGGCTTTGGCTCGCGTGTGATCGAGCGGGGCCTCGCCCACGAACTGCACGGGACTGGCCATCTCGATTACAGGCCGGAAGGATTGGTATGCGCCATGACTATTCCAGCGCCGGAAACCGCCCATGGATAAGCACCCGAAGAACCATCGCTTCCTCGTGGTCGAGGATGAAATGCTGGTGCTTCTCATGATCGAGGACATGCTGGACGATCTTGGTTGCGACGTCGTCGCTACCGCAGCCACTGCGGACCAAGCGCTGGACCTCATCGGCGCCCAATCTTTTGACGGCGCCTTGCTTGATATGAATTTGAATGGCGCCAAAAGCGATCAGGTGGCGCAAGCGCTTGTCGCGCGCGGCGTGCCCTTCATCTTCTGCAGTGGAAGCAGCGCGCTTGATGTGGCGCCGGAATTTCAGGATCGTCCATTTCTGCGCAAGCCCTTCAGCTTTGCGGAACTGGCGGATGGGGTTGCGAAACTCAATTTGGCGCGGGTTTGATGCTCCGCCACTTCATCGCTTGGCGAAGCCCGCCCGCTCCAGCCGCACCAGGGCAAGATCCAGCGCCGATAAAAATTCCGAGCGCTGCTTGGGGGAGAAGGGCGCGGGGCCGCGCGTGGTCTCCCCTTGCGAGCGCAGCTGATCCATCAAATTGCGCGTCGCCAGCGCCATGCCCATGGATTGGTCGGTGAAGGCGCGGCCATTGGGGGCGATGACATTGGCGCCCGCCTTCATGCAGCGCGCCGCCAGCGGCACATCGGCTGTGATGACCACCACGCCCGGCCGCGCGCGTTCGGCGATCCAGTCATCGGCCACATCGGGGCCTGCGGGCACCACCACGCGCTCGATCATGGGGCTGCGCGGCACATTGATCCAGCTGTTGGCGATGACGAAGGTCTTCACGTCATGGCGGTCGGCGACCTTGTAGGTCTCGTCCTTCACCGGGCAGGCGTCAGCGTCGATCATGACGAGGATCGGGCCTTGTTCAGTCGTGTCGTCCATAGGTTCTTCCGGCGCCTTTCATCGATTGCTTCCCCGATGGTAGGCGATCCCTGTATGATGGTCGATCTTTTCAGCAGGTGGCGTCGGGAACCCCGGAATGAGCGACAAATTGGCGGAGGCCCTGGCGAGGCTGGACGATCTCGAGGTGCGAATCGCACATCAGGACCAGATGACCACCGAGTTGAACGAGGTCATCACGGCCCAATGGGCGAAAATCACCGTGCTGGAGCGCCAGCTCGCCCATCTGCGCGAGGAGGTGCAGAACAGCGGTCCCCAGCGCGAAGGGCCGGAGCCGCCGCCCCCTCATTATTGAGAAACGCGCCTATTCCGGCTCGATGCCGACGGACTTGATGATGGTCCCGAAGCGGTCGATGCCATCCACCATCAGGTCATGCAGCCGCTGGGGCGGCCCGCCCAGCATGGCGTAGCCCGCATCCTGAAAACGCGCCTGCATGTCGGGGGTCGCGAGAATCCTGGCGATCTCCGTATTGAGTTTTGTGATGATCGGCTCGGGCGTGCCCTTGGGCGCGAAGAAGCCGAACCAGGTCGGCGGCTTGCGGAAGGCGGGGATCGCCTCGGTGATCGAGGGCGTGTTGGGGCGCCGCGCGAAGCGCTCGGGCTCCAGCATGGCGATGAGCTTGGCCTTGCCCCCATCCACCTGGGGCGCCGCTGTGGACATGGCGGTGAAGAGCACGGAAACATGGCCCGCGATGAGGTCGCTCATGGCGGGATCAAGCCCCCGGTAGGGCACATGGGCCATCTGCACGCCCGCCGTCTGCTTGAAGAGTTCGCCGGTCAGATGGAACACCGAGCCATTGCCCGAGGTGCCATAGGAGACCTTGCCCGGATTGGCCTTGATCCACTCGACCAGCTCCTGAACCGTGTTGGCGGGGACGGAGGGATGCACCACCAGGCAGGTCACAGGCTCCACGGCGGCGATGATCGGCTCGAAATCCTTCACGGGATTGTAGCGCAGGTTCTTGGTCAGATGCACGGCGGTCACATGGGTGCCCGAGGTCGCCAGCAGGATCGTGTAGCCATCCGGCGCGGCGCGCATGACCTGTTCGGTGGCGATGGCGCCATTGGCTCCGGGCCGGTTCTCGAAGACCACCGTTTGCCCCAGCGACTCCTGCAGCTTGGCCGCCACGGGACGACCGACAAGGTCCACCGGCCCCGGCGGAAAGCCCAGGATCATCTGGATCTGGCGGGTGGGATAGGTCTGCGCCTGCGCCGTCGCGCCCATGAGGCCGAAGGTCGCGCAAAGGGCGGCTATGGCGCCAAAGCGGCTGATGGATTTCAACATGCTGTTTTCTCCACGTATTGCGTCAGGCGCCCATCACGGGTTTCACGTCGCCCGAGGGCGGCGCCCATTTCTTCATGGGCTGTCCATTGGCGATGGCGCGCAACTCCCGTTGCAGAATGCGCCGCCAGGCGACGATGCCCGCGTCCGAGCGGCCCAGGAACTCGTTGTCCCGATCCGCGATGCTGCCCTGTCCCGCCTGCACCGCGATGTCCTGCACGCGGGCCAGAAGGGGATGGCGCACGTCCTGATAGAGGAGTTTGCCGCTCCAGATATCCTTGACCACATCGAGCACAGGGATGAACGCCTCG
>CAMDOY010000073.1 GCA_945903655.1 Rhizobium sp. Q54
CCTGGCCCGTCTCCGGTTGCGCCCGAAGTGCTCGCCGCCATGGCGCAGCCGACCATCGGCCATCTCGATCCATCCTTCATTGGCTTGATGGATGAGTTGAAAGCCATGTTGCAGACCCTGTTCAACACGAAAAACGATGCGACCTTTACTGTGGCGGGGCCTGGCAGCGTGGGCATGGACGCCTGCGTGCTCAATATGGTCGAGCCCGGCGACAAGATCCTCGTCGCCCGCAACGGCGTGTTCGGCATGCGCATCAGCGAGGTCGCCTCGCGCGGGGGCGCAGTGGTGGTTCCCCTTGATTTCGAATGGGGTACGCCTGTGGACCCCGCCATCGTCGATGCGGCGCTGGCGAAGGACAAGGACATCAAGTTCCTCGCCTTTGTGCATTCGGAGACATCGACGGGCGTTCTGTCGGACGGGAAGGCGCTGGGCGCCGTCGCCGCCAGGCATGGAGTCATGACCATCATGGATTGCGTGACGAGCGCCGCTGGCGTTCCCATCGAAATGGACGCCTGGGGCATCGACGTGCTCTACACCGGCACGCAGAAGTGCCTGTCCTGCCCGCCCGGCCTGTCGCCAGTATCGTTCAGCGCCAGGGCGATCGATCATATCAAGGCGCGCAAGACGAAGGTCCTGTCCTGGTTCCTCGATGTCACGCAGGTCATGGCCTATTGGGGCGGGGAGGGCGCTCGCGCCTATCATCACACGGCGCCCATCAATGCGCTCTATGGCCTGCATGAGGCGCTACGCCGCGTGTTGCTGGAGGGGCTGGAGAATAGCTACAAGCGCCATCGCGCCACCCATCTGCACCTCGTCGCTGCGCTCGAAGAGCGTGGCATGGAGATGCTTGTGGCTCCGGCTTTCCGACTGCCGCAGCTCAATACGGTGAAAATTCCCGCCGGAGTGGATGACGCCAAAGTCCGCCGCTCGCTGTTGCTGGATCATGGCATCGAGATCGGAGCGGGGCTTGGTCCGCTCGCGGGGAAGGTCTGGCGCATCGGCCTCATGGGCGAGGGCTCGCGTACCGAGCATGTTGATCGCTTGCTGGGCGCGCTTGATCTCATGTTGGTGAAAGAGCCGGCCTAAATCGTTTGGTGATCTGCCGAAGCGCACAATCTACGGAAGGGTGAACGGATCCCCGGAGGCTGGACAGCCCGCCTCTGGCCAGGTCAATGAGGTCTGTCAGCCTCGTCGGGCCCGCCATGTTGATTTCCGCATGATGCGGCATGATGCCGCGAGGCGGGTCTTGGACCCTCGTCTCGCCTCATATGATTTTCGCCGCGCGTTTGGCGGCGATGTCGGCTTCCCTATAGCCGAGTTCGGCCAGCACCGCGTCCGTATGCTCCCCCAGCACGGGCGCGGCGAGGTCCGAGCCATTCCGCCCACCTTCGATGCCCAGCAGCGTGTAATTGGCGAAGGGGTCGGGGATGAAGGAGATCGCCGCCTCCATCATGTTCAGCTCCACCAGCCGCCCCTTGCCCGTGCGCTCGCGCTCATAGAGGGCGCCCAGCACCCCATGGCAGGCCAACATGCCGGTGGCGTTGTCGGGAATGGTCGGGCCGCAGACCTGCGGCTTCTCGGGATCCAGCAGCAGGCTGGAAATGCCGCTGAGCGCCAGTCCCACGCTGTCATAGGCGGGGGGCGCTGTTGGGGCCAGTCGCGCCAAAGCCCGTGATGGAGCAGTGCATGAGGCGCGGGTTCAGCTCCACCAGCACATTGACGCTTGCGATCGCCACAAACGGTTCTGTCGGTGTCAATTCGGCTTCAAAGCTCTCATGACTTTTTGAACCAGTTCCGGTGGTGATGCGTACATTTTTTTCACGAGGTCTGTGACCGCCTTGGCGTCCTTTGGCGCGATCGTGAGCTTCATCATCCTGGCGTCTTCCAAAAATTCCGGATCCTTCATGGTGCTCATAAATGCAGCTTTAAGGATGGTAAGACGTTCAGGATGCACACCCGGCGGAGCAAGGAAGGGGCGATGAAATTCTTGTTGCGCAAGGATGACCTCGGCTATCCCTCGATTTTCGCCGGTAATATAGGTCCAGATATGCGGAACGCCAAGGCTCGTCAGTTCGGGAAAAGGCTCAAGCGAAGCATGAATGATCATGTGTGCTTCCGAGGTGTTAAACCAGTCGGGCTTTTGCGCTCTAAAGGAACTGGAGTCATATCCACAAAGCCCGTCAATTTCTCCGCGTTCGGCCGCCAGAACCGTATCGACTGTCGATTTGTATCCATTCACAATACGCATTTTCGCTCCCGCAAGGTTTACGAAAAGCTGCGCGTAGTTGTTGAACGCGAGCGTGGCGAAGCCCAGGCCCTCGTATTTGAACTCATAGCTGATGCGATGCTTGCCCGGCGCCAGCGGCTGCTCGGCCTCCCAGCGGACCGCCCATCGACGAGGATCCTACCCTCGACCTGCGATGTCTTTTTCGGATGCACGCGCAGGAGCGACTGCAGGGTGACGCTCTTGCCGGAGCCTGACCCACCCAGCAGGACCAGCACCGAGCCCTTTTCGAGGGACCGCGACACATGATTCACCACGCGCACGGGTTTTCCCCGTCCGCTGACGGATTCCAAAAGCCTCTTTTCATTGCTCAGCTTTTGTCGGAGGTCGTCAAAACACCTTTATCCCCAACTTCCACCGTCGGACTGGCTGGCGTCCAAATCAGAATCGGTGATCATCTGCTTTCAGAGGGTGTGTTGGGGGCCTTGAGTCCAATGATTGAATCGTTCGTTGAGTTCGCCTTGAGTTTCTGTTTCGTCTGGCTCGCCTTTGTCGCCAGCTACAGTCTCTACTGTTGGTATAATAGCCCGCGACGTATCATCCGCCGAAAGCTGATTGAGACAGGGCTATGAGAAAAATCTGTCGGTCTCGCGATCTTCTTGGATGATAATGGCAAGACTGATGGGGCGTAGCTATTCATGGGCGCAAGCTGCAGCTCAAAGGTATCCACGATGATAGCCGACGGCGCTGCTGTTATCGCTGCCGTTCAGTAAAGCCTGGATATTTCCCAATGCTTCAAGCACTGGGTTAATATCGGGGTCCTCGCTCAAGTGCTTCCGCAAGTAACCCAGTAAAGCAGCTGCCCCCTGAATGCTTGCTGGTTTTGTAGCCAGCAACTCTTGCTCTGCCTCCACCAAAGCCGCTGACGCTTTTGCTTCCGCAGCCTCTAGGTCGGGCAATCGGGCAACTTGCTGTTCCAGCAACTCGTCGGGCGGTATTTCGCTGCTAAACGCGCCGATCCGAGCTAACCCCGTCAAAGTATCGGAATAAGTTTGGAAAGCCTCGCGTTCCTTTTGGAGTGCGGTAAAGACGGGGTCAGTGAGCACGTAGTCTTCAAAATGCGGGACAGCGCCAGCAGTGTCTGGGGTCATTGTCATTAATCCACTCTACAACCCAAAGATGCAACTTCAGGTTGATTCAATTATTATATGCAATCTCTCGCCGCAAGCGCTTTGTGGATTGAAGCAAATTTATTACAATTGTCTCTAAGTCTGACAGCTTCTTTGTTGTGTACACACTGGCAGACATTTCAGAATCTTCCGATGCCTTCGACGACCATCACACTATGCAGCTTGCATTAGTTTGAGCCACGGACTGACTGCGGCTACACGCTTGGTATGGAGTACAAGACGTGAGTCGACATAAACGCAATAAATGTAATCGCGGCTCGGAGATCTCTTTTTTACGATCTTGATCATTATCATATCCCTTTGCTCAAGTTTACTGTCGCGGAGCAAGTTAAAAACAGTCGCTCGAAGCAACCCATTAACGTGAATACACTTCACGCTTGCAACATCGTTGAAATCGAATTTGTTTTCAATCCAAGTCTTGTACTGTGGTTAAGTCAGCGTGTCATCGTAGATGCAAACGGCAAACGGAAAACCGCTGGCGGCCAACGCCTATGACAAGATTAATTGGGCCGACGGCGTCGACATGAAGACCGGTCGCCCCAAGGTGACGGAAGTCTTCAAGAAGGCGCTTGTTGGTGAGAATGTCACCGTATGGCCCTCCGTCACCGGCTCCACCAACTGGCGGCACATGGCCCATAGCCCCAAGAGTGGGAACCTCTTCATCAATGTCATCCATATCGGCATGACCTATGAGGCTCCGGAGCCGCCGAAGAATCTGACGATGGGCCGCCCCTCCGGCCCTGGCGCCGTCAAGCGCGCGACGGTCTATGATGACCCGAACGCGCTCGGCTACCTCAAGGCGGTCGGTCTCATGACTGGCAAGGCCAGTTGGTCCGTGCCTTACAATAGCCCCCACTTCTTATCGACCATGATGACCGCGAGCAATCTCGTCTTCACCGGTGTGATGATCGGCAAGCTGCTCTGGAGCTTCCAGACTCCCTCGGGCATTGTCGGTCACCCCATCACCTGGGAGCGTGACGGCAAGCAATATGTCACCATCATGAGCGGCCTCCGCCTGTTTTCGCTGTCCGGAGGGCGTACAGAGTTCACGGTCGCACGCCCGGCGTCTCCACGGGCATGCCGCGCGCGCGTTCCGCCAGAAACAGCTCCAGCTCGACGAATTCCTGCGCCCCATAGGGGAAGGCCTGGGCGCGCACGCCGCTCATGCAGTTGCGCAAGCGCCTTTGCAGCAACCCCATGCCCTGCCATTCCAGCCGGTAGATGGGATAGGCGTTGGCGTGGGCCTGGGGGATCGGCGCCGAGCCCAGATGCTTGCCCCAGTTGTCGTCATGACACTGGGCGCAGGAGAAATTCAGCTGTCCCATGCGCTGGCTCCAGAGGGCGCGACCGCGTTCCCTGAAGGGCGTGAGCCGGGGATCATCGGGGGGCGCCGTGGGCATGCCGCGCGATTGCAGGCCGATGAAGGCGGAGAGCGCTAGCAAGTCGCGGCTTTCGGGCGCCAGCGGCGTGGCCTTCTGCTGGTCCTGCCTGCAAAGGTTGATGCGTCCTTGCAGATCGATGGGCGCGGCGCTCGCCTCGTTGAAGGCGGGATAGCGCGCGGCGACGCCCTTCATGCCGGTCTGGGCCTCGCCGTGGCAGTCAGCGCAGGATTTGCCGGCGCCGCCGGTCCTGGCGTTCCAGAGGCTCTCGCCGTCCAGCGCCGCGAGCATCCCGGGGTTGGCGCCATCGTCGCGCTGCATCTCCTGCGTCTGGGCGCTCATGAAGGCTGCGCCCGACTTGCGGTCGGCGTCCGCGATCTGCGCCCGCGCGGCGAAAGCGCCGAGCATCGCGATCAGCGCAAGCCCGCCGATGCGCGCGGCGGGGTTCATTCGACCTCGATCTTCGCGGTCTGCACCTGCGTCTGGTCCTTGTCGTCGGTCCAGCTGAAGGTGAGCACGCCGGTCTGGGTCGCCACCACCGTGAAGGAGAAGAAGGGGTTGGCGGACACGGCGGGAAACAGCTCCGCGCTGAACACATGTTCGCCGTCATAGGTGCAGGCGAAGCTCTTGAGGATGTCGCGCGGGTAGAATTTGCCATTGGGGTCGGGCCGGAAGCCCGTCTCCATGGGATGGGAGATCAACACCTTGATCTCCACGACATCGCCGCGTTTCACCTTGGCGGGGACATTGACGAGCGCGCGGGCCATCAGCGTTCCTCCGCGCAGGCTGGCAGGGTGACGATCACCTCGATCATTCCCATGCGAAAGCCGCCATCGCTCATCTGCGCGACGGCGACGACTTTCTGGGAATCGCTGAGGCGGATGCGGGTGGAGACCCAGGCCCGCCCCGACTTCGGCCCGAAGGTGAAGATGGCGATCTGGGGCAGGGGGTTCTTCTCGTTGAAGAGGGCCACCTTCACCACATGGTCCGCCGGGGTCATGGGGCTTTCCACGCTCACCACCGCAGGCACGGAATTGCCGCTTTCGAGCAGGATCGGAATATCCACCTTCACGCCGCCCTGCTTGATCGGGGCGCCCTTGGTGAAGGCGCGGATGGCCTCGTCCATCTCCGACATGGTGGCGCGGGCGGCGGGGGAGACGGCGATAAGCGCCGCGCTGGCCGCGCCCGTCAGCACGGCGCGGCGCGAGGCGCCTTCGGATGGGTGGTCTTGCTGCATGGCTGACCTCATGGCTTTTGGGATGATGTTGCGGAAGGGTCTTGCAAGGTCGCCAGAAAGGCGACGACGTCCTCGACCTGCCGGGCGTCCAGAATAGGCTTGTCCCTGAAGGCGGGCGCCACCCTGTTCAGGCCCTCGGTGCGATAGTAGCTCGGCATGATGGTGTCGGGGTTCAAGCGGCTTCCATCCACGATGCGCAGGCGCAGTTGCGCGCTCGACCAGCGCGCGCCCGCCCCCGCCAGATCGGGCGCCATGTCCCCCTGAAACCGCTGGTCGGGGAAGGGGCCGACATGGCAGAGCAGACACAGGCCTTTCTGCCGGTCCACGACGATGGCGCGGCCCCGCGCAGGGTCCCCCGCCTCGGCGGTAAGGGGCTGCGGGATGGCGTCGCCCACAATCGCCACAGGCGCAGGTTCGGCGCGCGGCGCCATGGGAGCCAGCGCTATCATCGCCAGGACCGCCACGAGCGCGCGCATCTCAACCAAAGACCTCCGCAGCGATGGTCTTGAACCAGGAGTCCGCATAGGCGGCCTCGCGGGCCCGGACCTCGCTGGAGGCGCCCAGAGTGCTGACGCCCCCGGCCCCTTCCACATCCGCCAGAAGGCCTCCTGCGGGGTGATAGACGCCCGCCACTGAGATCCCATAGGCGGGGGCGACGATGGAATAGCAGGTGTTGAGCAGCTTGGGGCTGGCGGGCGCCTCGCCCCGCAGCAGCAGCGCCACGGCGCTGGCGCAGACCTTGGCCTGCGCATTGGCGGCGAAGGCGGATTTGGGCATGGCGCCTGCGATCGAGGCGTCGCCGATCACATGCATGTTGGGCCGCAGCTTCGACTCGAAGGTCACGGGATCGATGGGGCACCAGCCGCTCTTGTCGGCTACGCCCGCCGCAACCGCGATGCGCCCGGCCTGCTGGGGCGGGATGATGTTCGCCACATCGGCCTTGTGCCGGTCGAACTCGGTCACCACCACCATGTCCTTCACGGAGACTTCCGTGGTCTTGCCGCCGGCGCCCAGCGCCACCCATTCGAGGATGCCCGGATAAAGCTCCTCCCAGGCCGTCTGAAACAGCTTCTGCTTGGAGAAAGCGTCCTTGGCGTCGAGGACAATGAGCTTCGACTTGGGTTTGTAGGTCTTGAGGTAATGGGCGATCAGGCTGGCGCGCTCATAGGGGCCGGGCGGGCAGCGATAGGGATTGGCGGGAACGGACATGACCACCACGCCCCCATCGCGCATGGCCTCCAGCTGGCTGCGCAGCAGCAGGGTCTGGGGCCCCGCCTTCCAGGCGTGAGGCATGATCTGCGCCGCAGCCTCGTCATAGCCGGGCAGGGCGTCGAAACGGATGTCGATCCCCGGCGAGAGTACGAGCCGATCATAGGGCAACGTCGCCCCGCTGGCGAGGCGCACCAGGCGGGCGTCCGCGTCCACCCCGGCGGCCATTTCAGGCGCGATGACGATCCCCTCGCGCTTCAGGGCCTCGTAGCCGAATTGCTGGGCGGCGAGATCTCGGCTGCCGTGGATCACCAGATTGCTGAAGGGGCAGGCGATATAGGTCGCGTTGGGCTCGATCAGCGTCACCGCCACGCCCAAGCGGTTCAAATAGCGCGCGCAGGTCGCCCCGCCAAAGCCGCCGCCGATGACGACGGCTTTCGGCCGGGCCTGGCCCATGGCGCGGGGAGCCGCAAGGGTAAGGGCGAGGGTGGCGGCGCCGCCGCTGAGGACGCCGCGTCGGCTGGCGCGGCTCATGGCGCGCTCCTCTGGCTGGCGAGCCACTGGGAGATGGCGCGGGTCTCGGTCTCGTTGAAGCCCTTGGCCAGACGGTTCATGAGGGTCGCGGGCCGGGCGCCGGATTTGAAGGCGCCCATGGCCTCAGTGATTTCGTCGGCGCTGAGGCCGGACAGGGAGGGGATCTCCACGCCCGCCGCCCCATGGCAGCCCGAACATGACAAAGCGCCCGGCGGCGCAGGGCTTTGCGCGCAGGCTGAACTCATAGAAAAAAGAAAAGCGAGAACGGTGGCGCGCACGCGGGTCATGGGCACATCCATGAGAGTGGCGGCGGCCCTTGGGCCGCTGCCGAACGCCTTACGCCTTGCGCAGGTCGGTGTTCTTGATGGGCATGTTGCGCACACGCTTGCCGGTGGCGGCGAAGATCGCGTTCAGCACCGCAGGCGCCGCCACGAAGATCGTGGGTTCGCCAACGCCGCCCCAGAACCCGCCCGAGGGCATCACGATGCTCTCGACCGCAGGCATGTCCTCCATGCGCAGGATCGGGTAGGTGTCGAAGTTCTCCTGTTCGATCCTGCCGTCCTTGATGGTGATCTCCTGCAGCATCGCAGCGCCCAGACCATAGGCGAAGGAGCCCTCGATCTGCCCCTCGATCTGTCGGGGGTTCACCGCATGGCCGCAGTCGGTCGCCGCGACAATGCGGTGCACCTTCAGCACGCCCTTGGCGTCCACCGACACTTCCGCGCAGGCGGCCACATAGCTGCCGTAGCCCATGTGCTGGGCGAGGCCCCGGAACACGCCCGGCGCCGCCGGCTTGCCCCAGCCGCCCTTGTCCGCGACCGCATTCAGAACCGCCAGATGCTTCGGGTGGTTCTTCATGAGACGCCGACGGAACTCCAGGGGATCGACGCCCGCCGCATGGGCGAGTTCGTCCATGAAGCACTCGGTGTAGATGGCGTTCTGGTTGTTGTTCACCCCGCGCCAGAAGCCCGGACGAATCGGGGGATTGCGCATGGCGTGGTCGATCAGCAGGTTGGGGATCGAATAGCCAAACGCGCCTTCGGCTCCGCCGGGGTTGAGGCCCTGGAAAGTGAAGGCGTCGCGCCCGTCCTTGTCCAGACCCTCGGGACGGATCGTCGCCTGGATCGACTGGCCGGAAATGCGCATCTGCAGGCCGACGAGATTGCCGTCCTTGTCGAGGCCGCCGACCAGCTTGCACTGGGTGATGGGATGATAGGTCCCATGGCGCTGGTCCTCTTCGCGCGACCAGATCATCTTGATCGGCACGCCCGGCATTTCCTTGGCGATCAGGGCCGCCTGACGGGCGAAGTCCTGGCTCGTCGCGCGCCGACCAAAGCCGCCGCCCAGATCTAGACGATAGACATCGCATTTGTCGAGCGGCAGGCCAACGCCCTGGGACACGGCGGCCAGGGCGGCCTCCGCATTCTGGGTGGCGGTCCAGACTTCGCACTTCTCGGGGGTGTAGCGCGCCGTGGCGTTGAGGGGCTCCATGGGGGCATGGTGCTGGTAGGGGACGCTGTAGACCGCCTCCACCTTCTTCACCGCGCCCGCGATGGCCGCAGCCGCGTCGCCCGCCTTGTTGCCCACGAAGGCCTCTGGCGCATCGAGCCCGGCCTTCAGGGTCGCGGCGATGGAGGCGCTGTCGAGCTTGGCGTGCGGGCCCTCGTCATAGTCGAACTTGACGGCTTCGAGGGCGGTCTTGGCGCGCCACCAGGTGTCGGCGATGACAGCCACCGCGTTCTCCACCCGCACGACCTTCTTCACGCCGGGCATCTTCTCGGCCTTGGAGGCGTCGAAGCTCTTCAGCTTGCCGCCGACGATGGGGCAATCCTGTACGGCGGCGTTGAGCATGCCGGGCATCTTGTGGTCGATGCTGTAGATCTGGGCGCCGTTGACCTTGCCCGCCTGATGCAGGCGCTTCATGGGCTTGCCGGCGATGGTCCAGTCCTTGGGGTCCTTGAGGGCGGGCTCCTTCGGCGCCTCCAGCTTGGCGGCGGCGTCGGCCACCTTGCCATAGGTGATGGTGCGGTTGGAGGCCTTATGGCTGATCACGCCCTTGGCGACCGTGCACTCGGCGACAGGAACCTTCCACTCATTGGCCGCCGCCTGCACGAGCATCATGCGGGCCGCTGCGCCGCCTTGACGCACATAGACAGCGGATTGGCGGATGCCCTGGCTGCCAGCAGTCTGGAAGTTGCCCCAGACGCGCTTGCGGGCAAGGTTCTGGCCGGGGGTGGGATATTCGGTGGTGACCTTGGACCAGTCAGCCTCGAGCTCTTCGGCGACGAGCTGGGCGAGGCCGGTGATGGTGCCCTGGCCCATCTCCACGCGGGCGATGCGGATCACCACGGTATCGTCGGGCTTGACGACGACCCAGGCGTTGACCTCGGGCGGCAAGCCCTGGGCCGCAGCCTCATCAGCGAAGGGAATGGTGAAGCCGAGCGTGAGGCCGCCGGTGGCTGCAGTGGCGCCGACAAGGAAATTGCGGCGGGAAAGATCAATAGCGTTCATGGATGGCCCCTCCCTTAACCGCGCGCCGTGGCGGCTTGCTTGATGGCCGCGCGAATACGGTTGTAGGTGCCGCAGCGGCAGATGTTGCTCATTTCCCGATGGATTTCCTCATCGGTGGGATTGGGTGACGCCTTCAGTAAAGCCGCAGCCGCCATGATCTGGCCGGACTGGCAGTAGCCGCACTGGGGCACGTCCAGGTCGAGCCAGGCCTTCTGCAGGGCATGGGTGCTGTCGGGCGAGAGGCCTTCGATGGTCACGATCTTCTGGGTCTCGGTGAAGGCGCTGATGGGCATGGAGCAGGAGCGCGTGGCGACCCCGTCCACATGCACGGTGCAGGCGCCGCACTGGGCCACGCCGCAACCATATTTGGTGCCCGTGAGCCCGATTTGCTCGCGAATAGCCCAGAGCAATGGGGTGTCTGGCTCTGCGTCGACCTCGACGGTACGCCCATTCACATTCAGTTTCATCATCTTGCGCCTCCCTGGCGGCGCCCATAAAGTATGGCTGCCGCGAAAAACTCGAAAGTATACCACTCCCGGTCTAGAAGTCTAATCCTTCGCGGCGCCCATCAACGGATGGTGATCGCTTTCGCAAGGTGGCGAGCTGGCGATCCCTCAGCGATCCGCCTCTTTGTTGATCGGCGCAAGCTGTGACGGCTAGAAGCAAAAAAGCTGCGCGGCGAACGGAACGACAATGAGGTGGCAGTCTGCAGGCAGCGAGTTCCCCACCCCTGGTTACGGAAAAAGAGGATGCGCCGCCCGGTGATTCTTCGTCCATGCTTTGATTGCAAAGCCGCCAACCAGCGAGGCAGATGCGCTCGCCAATGCGACGATGCGGCGTGGGGGCTCGAGAGCGCCAACTTTGTCTCTTGGCTCTGATGGCGGCTGCAAGTTGACCACCCTTTTAGGGGTGCTCAAATCGCTTGGCTTCAAGCCTTATGCGTAAAAAAGTCCTATAGCATACGGTCTTGATCGCTTAAGCTGGTAAATAGATTTAAAATGAAACGTGAAAGAAGCCATGCGTAAAGGTTATCCGCGCACAGGTCTCATTGCTCCTTGCGCGGCGCAGGCAACCGGGCGAGGGCCTCGGGCAATCCCGCCAGCAGGCGTTGGAAGAAGCGTCGCTGGTCTGCGATGACCTCGGGGCTGGGTGTGTCGAAGAGCGCTTCATTGATCATCTGCAAATTGGGACTGATGGAGGCCAGAAGCTCTGCGCCCGCCCCGGTTACGCTCAATTCAACCGCGCGGCTATCCTGGGCGCTCGCCTGTTTATCGAGCAGGCCCTTGGCGACGAGGGAGTTCACCTCCGTCGTAATGTGGGTGGCGGCCACATGGAGATGATCTGCCACCTGCCGCACACTCACCGCGCCCTGAGGCGCCAGACGGCCTACAGACAAGAGAATGCCAAGCTCCGTCCCGCCCAGTCCGATGCGACGGGCGATGGAGCGCCGAAGGGATTGCATGCCTGCGGACATCGCGAAGAGATCCGCGATGAAGTCCCGGAATTCAGCCTCTTTCTCAAAATCAAATGCGGCCATGGGCGCCCTCTAGCAGCTTTTTGAACAGATCATGCGCGCAAACCGCCGTCGCTTGACAGTAGCTAATAAACATCGCTAAATTTTGTCCCAGCTCATAGGGGGTTCATCATGCTGAGATCAGGCAAGGACTACCTCGCTTCCCTGCGCGACGGTCGGCGCATCCGCTTCGGCAAGGAACTCGTCAGCGATGTGACGGCGCATCCTGCGTTCCGAAAGACGGCGCAATCCTTCGCGCGCATCTATGACCTCAAGCGCAGCCCCGAGAATATGGCGGATATGTCCTACGAGGTGGATGGCGAACGCTGTTCCGCCTGGTTCAAGGCGCCGCAGTCCAAGGCCGATCTGCAACATCGCGCGGAGGCCCATCGCTGCGTGGCGCAATGGAGCTGCGGCCTCCTGGGCCGTTCCATGGATCATGTGCCCTCGTTCATCGCGGGCATGAGCATGAAGCCGGAGCTGTTCGAGGCAAATCGCCCGGGTTTCGGGCAGAATGTGATCAATTATCTCGACTATCTGCGCAAGGGCGATCTTTTCGCGTGCTACCTCGTTTTGACGCCGCAGACCTCCCGCGGGATCGCCGGGCCCGCAAAGGCGAATTTCCGCGTCGTTGGCGAATATGACGGAGGCATCATCGTCTCCGGCCAGAAGATGCTGGGGACCTCCGCCGTCTTTTCTGACGAAGCCTGGATTGGCAGCATGATTCCGCTCGGCCCCGATCAGGTGGAGGAAGCCGTGACTTTCGCGGTCCCCATCAATGCGCCGGGGGTGGAGCTCTGGGTGCGCAAATCCTTCGAGTTGAACGCCACCAGTCGCGTCGACAATTACTTCTCGTCGCAGTTCGATGAAACGGACGCAGTCATGATCTTCACCGACGTGAAGGTCCCCTGGGAGCGCGTGTTCTGCTACCGCGACGTGCCGTTGATGCGCGATATGTATTTCAAGACGCCGGGCCATGTGCTCGGCAATCACCAGTCCAACTGGCGCTTCTCGGAGAAGCTCAAGCTCATCAATGGAATCGCCCATCAGGCGGCGGAATATGGCAATTTGCTGGGCATTCCGGCGGTCCAGCAGACACTTGGCCGTCTGGCGGCGGGGGAGGCG
>CAMDOY010000074.1 GCA_945903655.1 Rhizobium sp. Q54
CGCCCCCATAGGCCCAGGCCACCACGAGACCGCCCGAGAGCGCCGCCATATCCGCCACGAAGGTCAGGAGCGGCAGGGCGATCAGCAGGGCGAGGAAGCGCGGCACGATCAGCACCTCCACAGGGTCCATGCCCATCACCCGCAGGGCGTCGATCTCCTCGCGCATCTTCATGGAGCCGATTTCAGCGGTGATGGCCGAGCCCGACCGGCCCGCGACCATGATGGAGGTGAGCAGCACCGCCAGCTCCCGCAGCACCAGAATGCCGATGAGGTCCACCGCGAAAGTCGCCGCGCCAAAGCGCTGCAATTGAAAGATGCCCTGCTGGGCCACGATGCAGCCCACCAGAAAATTGATGAGCGCGATGATCGGCACGCCCTGCAGCCCGAAGGCCTGAAGATGAAAGACGACGGAGGTCGTGCGCAGCCGCGCAGGCTTGTAGAGGATCCGCGCGGAGGCGGAGACGATCTGCCCCAGAAAGACGAGGCCGTCGGCAAGGTCGCGCCCGACCCCCGCCATCGCCTTGCCCAGACCCGACAGCAGATCCGTGATCGCCGATCCCTGCGGCGCTTTCGCTTGCTCAAAGATGCGATGCCGCGCCTCGCCCAGCAGGATCTCTTGCGCAGGCCGCGCGCCTTCGAGGCGAGCCTCTCCGCCAGCGCCCGTCACCGCGGCGCGTGCGCGGTCGATGAGCCAGGCGCCCGCCGTGTCCATGGCTGCAAGGGCGAAGAGGTCCAGCACAAGGGTTGGTTGCTGCGCCGCAGCCGCCAGCAGGGCCTGCGCCTGCGCCTCAAGCCCGGGCGCGTCGATGGTCCAGCGCCCGCGCAGGCGCAGCTTGAGCCCGTTGGCGAGCGGTTCGGTCGCGAAGGAGGGATGCTCGGTCATTCAGTCGCCTGCCGGGCCGCCACAGGGCTAGCCCGCCCTATTAAGCCGAAGGCACGCCGCAAGTCGAGCCAGAGCCGATTGGTCGCTCGGGCGTTCGCCCCTATAAACATCACATCTGGGAGGACAGGATGTCAGAATCGCAGGCGCGGCGCCTCAACGTGAGTGTGGAGCGGTTCGACCTCGCCGCCCCCTTCGTCATCTCGCGGGGCGCCAAGACCGTCGCGGAGGTGGTCACCGTGACCCTCACCGAGGGTCTGTTTCGCGGGCGGGGGGAATGCGTGCCCTATGGCCGCTTCGGCGAGACTCTGGGAGGCGTCGTGGCGGTCATCGAGGGGCTGCGTGGCGCTCTGGAGGCGGGGCTGGAGCGCGAGGCCCTGCAGGGCCTGCTGCCCGCTGGCGCGGCCCGTAACGCCATCGACTGCGCTCTCTGGGATCTCGAGGCCAAGCGGCTTGGCGTGCGCGCCCATGAGATGGCGGGGCTGCATCGTCTGGCGCCTGTCGTCACCGCCTTCACCATTTCCGTTGGTCCCCCGCAAGCCATGGCGGCGCAGGCGGCGCTGCATGGGGACAAGCCCCTGTTGAAACTGAAACTGGGCGGGGTGGGTGATGAGGCGCGCCTCGCCGCCGTGCGCGCCGCCGCCCCCCACAGCGACCTCATCGTGGACGCCAACGAGGCCTGGCGTCCAGACGATCTGCCCCGCCTCTTCGCCGCCTGCGAGACGGCGGGCGTGTTGCTGATCGAGCAGCCCCTGCCGGAAGGCCGCGACGAGGCCCTGATCCAGCGCCCCCGCACGATTCCCGTCTGCGCCGACGAGAGCGTCCGTGATCGGGCGGGGCTGGCGGCGCTGCGCGAGCGCTATGACCTCATCAACATCAAACTCGACAAGACCGGCGGCCTGACGGAGGCGCTGCTTTTGGCCGATGCGGCGGAGCGCCTTGGTTTTGGCTTGTTTGTGGGCTGTATGGTCGGCACGTCGCTGGCCATGGCGCCCGCGCTTCTGCTCGCCCCGCGCTGTCGTTTCGTGGATCTCGATGGCCCCCTGCTTCTGGCCCGTGATCGAAGCCCCGGCCTCACCTATGACGACTGCATGATCCAGCCCGCAGGGCCCGAGGTCTGGGGATAGGGTGTGGCGGGAAAACAGCGGTGGGCGGCGCAAAAGGGCGCTTGCATCCCCGCACCGCCTGCTGTTCTGCTGAGGAAAGCCCCTGCGCCTGGGGTCGGTGATGCGTTTTCGGAGTCTCCAGTGATCCCATTCCCGCCCATGATCCGCCACCGCCTTCGGGCGGGCGTGGTCTTGCGCGCGGGAGCGGCGGCTCTGGCGCTGGTTTTGCCCCTTTCGGGCTGCGCCAGCGGTCCCCCGGCGACCTTCGATCTCTCCGCAGCCATCGCCAAAAGGCCCCTGCGCGCGCTGGGCGCGCAAGTCGCGGTGACGGAGCCCGTCGCCACAGCGCCCGTGGATACGGACCGCATCGTGGTGCGCCCGACGCCCGACACCATCGCCACCCTCAAGGGCACCCAATGGACCGACCGCCTACCACGCCTCATCCAGACGCGCCTGTTGCAGAGCTTCGAAAACGCTCGCCTGCTGCGCTTCGTCAGCCGACCTGACGGGCGCGTGGTCGCGCAATTTTCCCTCAACACGGAGATCCGCCGGTTCGACATGGATCTGAGCCGCAGCGAGGCGGTGGTGGAGATCTCCGTCAAGCTGGTGGAGGAGGGCGCAGGGCGCATCGCCGCCGCGAAGATCTTCAGCGTCCGCGCCCCCGGCGGCGCGGACGATGGCGCCTCCTCCGCAGCCGCCCTCGACGCCGCGCTGGGCGATGTGATGGGGCAGATCGTCATGTGGACCGCAGGGCGGGTGTAGGGCTGATCCGACCAGGTCGGAGCCGCTCAGCCACGCTGGCGCTGCGCCGCAATAAAAAAAGCGCGGTCCGCAAACCGCGCCTTTTGCTTGTCTGGTGTCAGCCGCCCTATTCGATGCGGCCGGAGGCGTGGGCGAGCATCGTATAGACCTTGCCCTGATTGGAGATGAGATAGGCGCGGCCCAGGGTGCCGTCGCGGTCGTCGCGCGCCACATCCGTGAGCACGCGCTCGAACTCCTGAGTATAGCGATCAACCGTCGCGCGGAACTCCCCATCCCCCGCATAACGACGGCGGATCTCGTCGAAGGTCTGCTGCCCCTGGCCGATGTAGATGCGGCGCGAGAAGGGGTTGCGCTCGTTGCGGTAGAAGCGGTCCCAGGCGTCGGCCAGAGCCGCATTGTCCACCATGCGCGAGATGCCATCTGCGATCGAATCCAGCGTCGCGCCGCCGCGCGGCTGCGCCTTCAGCGCGGGCGCGCTGGAAAGGGCGCCCTGCGCGGGCTCGGCTTCGTCCTTGGAGGCGCGGGCGAGAAGGTCGCTGAGCCAGCCGGGGCCACGCTCGGGCGAGGCTGACCAGCCAGGCGCGCCCTGACGGCGGGGACGCACAGGCTCTTCCTGCAGGGAGGCCGGGGCCGGGACTGCGAAATCCGCAGGCGGCAGTTGCGGCTTCTCCATGGTGCGCACGGGCTCCATCCTTTGGGGCTCAATGCGCGGCGCCTCGACGCGGGGGGCCTCCATACGGGGGGCTTCCATACGCGGCGGATCCATGCGCGGCGGGTCCATGCGGACCGGGGCCGGGCCTGTGGGTTCGGCGATGTCGAGGTTGCGGTTCGAGCGTTGCACGACTTCGCTGAGATCGCCAAGGGCCTTGATCTGCTCGGCGACGACGCGGCGCATGGCGGCCGCCTGTTCGGAGGTTTCGCGCGGCAGGTCGGCGGCGCCGCGTTGCACTTCGTCGCGGGCGAGATTGATCTCGCGCTGGATCTCCTGCGCAACGCCGCGCATCTCCGTGGCGGAGCTGCGGAACCGCTCAAGCGCCTGACCGAAGAGCTGCTTGATGTCGCTGTTGGTCATATCGAACGCGGCCTGCATGGCGTCGACCGTCATGTCGCGTTCTTTGGAGGTTTCGCTCCGCAGCAAGGCGAATTGCTCGGCGAGGGTCTCCACGATGTTCTCGCTGGCGCGCGCCAGGAGCCCGCCGATATCCTGCGCCCGGGCTTCGGCTTCCTGGAACGCGCCCTCGATCAGGTGGCGTTCGCGCGCTGTTTCGGACCGCACGATGGCGAGTTGCTCCGACAGGGTGCCGACCACATTCTCGCTGGTGCGCGAGAGCAGGGTGCGGATGTCACGCGCCCGGTTCTCCGCATCCTGGAAGGAGCCCTCAAGCTGCTTGTTGAACTCCTTGGTGACCGCGTCAATCTCCTCGGTCTTGTGCTCAAGGCCCACAAGCAGATCGTAGATGGCGTGACGGCGGCTTTCGAGGCTCGCGTCCAGATCCTGCTGGGTGCGGTTGAGATCCGCCAGCACATGCGCGAGTTCCGTGTTGTGGCTGCGCATCTGCTCGCCGAGCTGGTCGATGCCGGAGAGTGTGTTGGAGGCGGTCTGGTTGAGCGTATTGACCTGAACCGAGACCGCGCCCAGCGCGCCTTGCAGACGCGAGACGCTTTCGTTGAGCGAGCCGTCGATGCCGCTCAGATTTTCGTCCGTGTACTCGATCAGGCTCTTCAGGCTTGAACCCGTGGTTTCCAGCTTCGACAGGGTCGAGAGGAACTCGGTTTCGAGCTTGGCGCCCAGCGTCATCATGCTGTGCGCCGAATTCGTGGCGCTCTGCTCGATGGCTTCGCGCAGGGTGTTGGAGGTGGCGCTGGCCACTTCCAGCAACCCGTCCGAGGTCGCCGTGATTGCGTCCGTGAACTGGTGCTGCTTGTCGCCGAGATGGCTGATGATCGCGTTGGCGCGGCTTTCGATCGTATTGGTGACGACCTCGCCGAGCTTGACGACCTCGCTGGAGAGATCGGCGCCTGTGGCGGAGACGCTGTTGAAGGTCTCCTGCATCTTCGTGGAGGTCGCCTCCAGCAGCGCATGCAATTCGTGCGCGCGCGATCCCAGATTCTCGTTGACGGATTGGCTGGCGGTTTCCAGCGTCTCGTGAATGAGGCGGGCGTGTTGGCTGATGGTTTCGTAGATCTTCGAGGAGCGATCATCCAGCGAGCCCGCGCCAGCGTCGATGGCGCTTTGCAGCTCTTGGATGCGCTGCGCCATGGTCCGGTTCAGCTCGTCAATATTGCCCGACAATTGCGCCTCGAGGACGCCGGGGCTGAGGAGCTCCTTGATCTCGCGAATGGCCTCGCCAATCCGGCGGGTCATGTCGAAGGCGCTGCCAGCCAGGGTCTCCGACAGAGACTTCGAACGGGCGTCAAGACCAGTCTCGATGCGCTCGACCAGGCCCTCGATGGCGTTGGAGACATTTTGCGTGCGCACCGAAGCGCGCAACTCGAACTCGTCGATCTGCTTGTCGAAGAGAGCCGAGGCTTCGCGGGCGCGAGCCCCGAATTTCTTGTCGAATGTGTCGCCTTCCCGGGCGATGATCGATTCGAGCGTGGTGATCCTGTCTGTGATTTCCGACCCCAGACGCTCCGTCTGTCCCGCGATCTTGCTGCTGAGCAGATCGGTGAGGGATTCGACGTCGGCCTTGAAATCGACTGCGCGCGTGGAGATGCTTTCCGCCAGACGCTCGGAGTGAACGGCCATGGCCGAGATGATCTCGTTCGTGGCTTCGGCGAAGTTGGCGCCGTCGGAGTTGGCGTGTTCCGCGAGCGAATCGCGCAGGAACTGGCGATGGGCCTCCAGCTGGCTGTTCAGATATTGATGCGCCGACTCGATTTCCTCGCGGGTCGAGGCGACATGGCCATTGAGGTCGTTGGCCACACGTGTGCTGATGTCCAGCAAATCCTGACCCGTGGAGGCGAGCGTGGTGCGCGACAGTTCGGTTTGCTGATCCACGAGACGGGCGATCTGCGCGCCAGCCTCGACGAGATCCGAACTGCTCGCCTGGATGGTGGCGTGCACGGCGTCGATGCGGTCGCCGATGACCTTCGCCACATCGTCGCCAGCCTCGATGAAGCCGCTGCGGGAGTCCACGAGCGCGTCGCGCACCGCAGTCATATTGTCAATCAGCGTGGCGTTGATCACTTCGCTTGCGCGGGTGATTTCGGCCTGCTGCTGGGCGAGCGCGGCGAGGGCCGCCTCGGTCTGCTCGCTGAAGGCGGTCTGGGCGATGACCGTCTGCTCGTTGAGCGCGGCCTGCACGGCCATGGTCTGTTCGCTGAGGGCCGCTTGCGCGGCGGCGGTCTGGTCATTGAGGGCGGTGGTCGCCACCGCAGTCTGTTCATTGATGGAGGTGGCGATCTGCTCGCCCGCCTCTGCGACGAAGGATTGTGACGACGCCAGGGTCTCGCGCAGATTCGCGACGGTGTCGTTGAAGGTCGTCGCAAGCTGCTCGGACCCTTCCGTGATCGACGTCTGGGAATTGTCGAGGATTTCGCGCAAGGCGACCGTGCGGTGGGCGATGGCGGATTCGATGTGCGAGGCCGCAGAAAGAATGCTGTCGCGCGATGTGGTGATGACTTTCGTCGCCGAGCTCATGCGGGCGTCGACTGCGCTGCCAAGCTCGACAGTGGCGTCGGTCAGGGCCATGCGCGCGTCAACGATCGAGCTGTTGAGCGAGACCTTGGTCTCTTCAATCCGGGCTTGCAGGACTTCGTTTGCGCTGGCCAGTGTGGCTTCGACATGCGACGCGGCGGCCATGACGTCTTCGCGAGAGGTCGCGATGGAGTTCGTGATCAGGTTCGTCCGATCATCGATGACGCTGGTCAGTTCAACGCTGGTGTCGGCGATGCTGGTCCGCGCCGAGGCGACGGCCTCGCTGAAGGCGCTCTTGCCGTCTTCAAGGCTGGAGCGCAGGGCGTCCTGGGCCTGCGTAAGCGTCGACTCGACCTGAGAAGTCGCGTCGATGACCTCTTCGCGCGATGCGGCGATGGCGCCGGTGATGAGCCTGGTGCGGGAGTCGATCTCGATCTTGAACTCGTCGCTCGCAGCCACAAGAACGCCGCGCGCGCTGTCGAAAGTGGCGGCGATGGCGTTGGTGGCGACATGGGTGCGCGTGTCGATCTCGTTCTTCAGATCCTCGCTTGCGGCGGCGATCACGTTGCGCGCGTTGTCGATGGTCTGGGCGAAGATGATTTGGCCCTCGTCCAGCTTCGCCCGCATGGCGTCGTTGGCCATGGTCAATTCGTCTTTGGTGATGCGCGCCGCTTCCTGGAAGGTCGTCGTGCGGTCTTGCAGGAGAGACGTGATCTGGTTGCCGGTCTCGGACAGATCCTCACGCGAAGCCTGGAAGAATTCGTGCAGGCGGTGCATGTTCGCGGCGAGGGAGTTCTCGACCTCCGAGCTGGCCACCGCCAGATCGGAGCGGGCGCGTCCCGTCACATCTTCGAACTCGCGGTTGCGCGCGGCGAAGAATTCTTCGAATTCGCGATTGCGCGCGACGAAGAGCTCCTCGAACTCCTTGTTCACGTCCCTCAGGGTATGAGCCGAGGATTCAAAGATCTGGGCGGCATGGTTGGTGCGCTCGGTGATCAAGCCGGCGAGTTGATCGCCGGTGGCGACCAGGGTGTTGCTGAGGTCGCCGCCATTGACAATGATCGCATTGTGTACGCGTTCGCTCGCTTCATCGAACCGCTTGACCAGCGTATCGCTGCGATCGGAAATCGTCTCGGCCACACGCAATGCGGCTGTGTCGATGCGCTCGCTGAGCATGCGCGAGCAGGCCTGCAATTGCATTTCGACCGCTTCGGCCCGTTCGGCCATGGTCGAGGTGAACTGGTTCGTCGAATCGAACAGGCGGTTGGTCAGGGCGTCGCCCGTATCCGTCAGCTTGGAGATGTAGGTGTCGCCCTGGTCGCTCAGGGTGCGGATCAGTTCTGTGCCGGTGAGGCGCAACTGCCGGGCGATCTCTTCGGCCTGGCCTTCGAGCAAGGTGTTGATCTGCGAACCCGCGTCATTCACATGCTCGGTGATGCGCGAGCCCGCCTCAGCGACCTCGCGTGAAATGGTTTCCTGCGCGTTGGACACGGACTGCCGCACCCGGTCCGCATTGGTGACGATGGCCTCGCGCTCGGAGGCCAGTTCGTCAATCAGCGAGCGCATGCGGCGCTCGTTGTCGGCGTAGGACCGCTCGAGGTTGGAGACCTCGGTATGCACCATCAATTCGAGTTCGCCAGCGCGGGCGAGGGCGCGCTCCACCCCATCGCCCATGGAGGCGATTTCGCGGCGGATGGCCTGGGAGAGCACCATCACCTGTTCGGTGCTGAAGCTGCCGGGGTCGGCGAGACGAATGGCGACCTCGCTCATGGAGCGCGCGGTGTGGCGCATCTCCTGAAGGCGCTGGGAAAGGGAGGCGACGATGAAAAAGAAGGCCACGGGGCCAAGGGCCGCGAGGGCGAGCAAGGCCATGCCGGCCTGACCCAGACCCGTGCTCCGGGCGCCGAGGGCGTAGACGCCGACCATGCCCAACCAGCCAGCCGAAATGACGCCGGCGATGACATAACCAGTGCGCTTGGGGCGATATTGCAGGGTTTGCAGGATCTGGCCGACGGAGCGGCGGTCGTCATTGGCAGGCTTGCTGGAGGGGCTGACGGGGGCCGGGTCGGGCTCGACCCTGCGCCGGATGGGCTCATCGGCGTTCAGGCGCCTAGCGAGGTCTTGCGAGTCGTCGATTTTCGGCAAGCGTGCGTTATCCGCCTTGCCGGGCTGGGGCGAGAGGTTCAGGGCTTCTTCAATGGCTGAAAGGGTTGCGTCCGAGGCGTCAGGATTCACATCGGCGCCCATCATGGGGTCGATCCTTGCGCGCAGGGCGCGGATGCGATCCTCCACAGGAGCCGCGTCGGGATCATCCGTCGCTTTTGGTTGTATCGCCATATCAAACCGCCTCACCTGAAAAGACGCATCTGTCGCCGGTGCCGGCGACCCCAGCGAGGAATCGGGGTGGCCGTCCGATGACTCGCTTCTTTACCAACTTTAAATGTACCTGTGAGCCGGGAGAAATGGAACCAGCGCGCGCCGCTAAACACAAACGTCGTTAACGCGCGGGCGGTCATTTGGCCCGATTCGACCAGATTCACTGTGTTTTCTGCATCGCAACCCTTCTGAGCTTCGCCGAAAAATCAAGCTTGACCATGTACTTAGCTGTTGATGGCGCATTGTTGCCGATTTATCCCCTGCGATTTTCGCCACCTTTCCGCCCGAGTAGCCTTCGGATGGTCTCGCCAAGGTGGGCTCACCTTTGATATGAGGGCTCGCGGCCCCGCCGTCCTTTTTCCGCGCGATCCCGCGCCTTGCGAGTTAACCAGATGACAAAGATCACTTTTATTGACGCCGCCGGGCAGTCCCGCACGGTAGACGCAGAAGATGGCTCCACGGTGATGGAGACCGCCCTCAAGAACGCCGTTCCCGGCATCGAGGCCGAATGCGGCGGCGCCTGCGCCTGCGCCACCTGCCATGTCTACGTTGAGGAGTCCTGGGTCGAGAAGTTGCCCAAGGCCGAGTCCATGGAAGAAGACATGCTCGATTTCGCCTTCGATGTGCGCCCATCCTCGCGCCTGTCCTGCCAGATCAAGGTTGGCCCGGCGCTGGATGGCCTCATTGTCACGACCCCGGAGAAGCAGGGGTGATGGGAGGGATGTAATCACATTTACATAATGTGATTATTTTTCTTTCTGTAAAACAATACTCGATTAAAAGGGTTGGCGCGGCCCGGCGCTGCGCGGCTCCTTTGCGGGTTATAGCGCTGGCGGCCCGGGATCGTCGGGCGCAACGGAACAGGACATCATGAGCGAGATCATCAAGACAGACGTCGTGATCGTGGGCGCAGGCCCCACCGGTCTCTTCGCCGTGTTCGAACTGGGCCTGCTGGACATCAAGGCCCATCTCATCGACATCCTGCCCAAGCCCGGCGGCCAATGCGCCGAGCTCTATCCCGAAAAGCCCATCTACGACATTCCCGGCTTCCCCATGGTCACGGGGCAGGGACTTGTGGATAACCTCATGCAGCAGATCGAGCCCTTCGGACCCACCTTCCATTACAACGAGATGGTCGAGGGCCTGGAGGTGCTGGGCACGCCCGAGGCGCCGGCTTTCCGGGTGCGCACCGATGGCGGCAAGGTATTCGAGACCAAGGCGGTGGTCGTGGCGGCGGGGGGCGGCTCGTTCCAGCCCAAGCGCCCGCCGGTGGCCACCATCGAGGCCTATGAGAACAGTTCAGTCTTCTACGCCGTGCGCAAGATGGAGGATTTCCGCGACCGCACCGTGCTGATCGTGGGCGGGGGCGATTCGGCGCTGGACTGGACGCTGAACCTGCACCCCATCGCCAAGCGCATCATCCTCATGCATCGCCGCGACGATTTCCGCGCTGCGCCCCATTCGGTCAACGCCATGCGCGAGCTGGTGGCCAGCAAGCAGATGGATCTGCTGATCGGCCAGATCGCGGGCTTGAAGGGCGAGGACGGCCAGCTCAGCGCCGTCAGCGTCAAGACCGCCGATGGCGTGGTGGATGTGGCCTGCGACCGCATGCTGCCCTTCTTCGGCCTGACCATGAAGCTGGGTCCCATCGCCGACTGGGGCCTGAACCTGCATGAGCAGCTGGTGCCCGTCGATACCGAGAAGTTCGAGACCAACGCGCCCGGCATCTTCGCCATCGGCGACATCAACACCTATCCGGGCAAGCTGAAGCTGATCCTCTCGGGCTTTCACGAGGCGGCGCTGGCGGCCCAGAAGGTCCATCGCTATGTGTACCCTGAGAAGAAGCTCCTCTTCCAGTACACGACCTCCTCGACCAACCTGCAGAAGAAGCTGGGCGTCAGCTGATCTGCGCCGAAATGTGACTGGGGAAGCGGCGCGCGAAGCTGATATAGTCCGCGCATGACCGCTTCCGCCCTTTCCGCATGGATGCCCTGGACCGACCGCGCAGGCCGGACCTCCCTCCTCAAGCTCGCGACCCTGCTCGCCCTGCTGGCGCCCGCCGTGTGGATGGTGGTGGAATGGCGCATGGGCTGGCTGTCGCCCAAGCCCGTGACCGATTTGGTGCGCGAGAGCGGCGACTGGGCCATGCGCATCCTCGTGCTGTCCCTGGCGGTGACGCCGCTGCGTTATGTGGCCCGCTTCAACCGGGCGATCCTGGTGCGGCGCATGGTGGGGCTGGCGGCGCTGTTTTATACCTTGCTACATGTCGCCCTGTGGTGCGTCGATCTGCGGTTCGAATGGCTGCGCATCGCCATGGAGCTGGTGCTGCGACTGTTCCTGACCGTGGGGCTGGTCGCGACCCTTCTGATGGTGGCGCTGGGCGTCACCTCCAATGACTGGGGCATCCGCAAGCTGGGGTCAGCGGGTTGGAACAGGCTGCACGCCTGGGTCTATGTGGCGACGCTGCTGAGCCTGATCCATTATTTCATGGAGGTGCGGCTCGACGCCAGCGAGGCGGCGCTGATGTGCGGGCTCTTCGTGCTGCTGATGAGCTTTAGGGAAATTCGCAAACGCGCCACGCCGGGTTTTGTGAACCTGATGCTGGCTGCGGTGATTTGCTCTGTGGGCACGGGCCTCATCGAAGCCCTCTATTACAAGCTCGCCACCAGCGTCGCCGTCTGGCGCGTGCTCATGGCGAATTTTGATGTGAGCTACCGGGTGAGCCCGGCCCTGTGGGTGCTTGGCGCTGGGCTCGCGGTCGCCGTGCTGGCGAACCTGCGCGCGCGCTTCGGGCCGAAACCGGCGCGGATGGTGCGGGCGTAAGGGGGATTTAAAAGCGAGACCCCGCGAGGACCCTTTCGGGCTGTCGCGGGGCTCTGTCCAGTCCGGCACAACAGACAGCAGAAGCTTGACTGTTCACCGGCCCACATCAATAATATACATTACATTTCGTAATTTTCAAGAGACCGAGTTTTGCCGTGAATCCTTCCGTCATCGCGACCATTTTCCCTGATCGCTTCGGCAGTTATCTCAAGGCTGCCGGTCACGACCAAGCCGTCGCCTTCGAACTTTATGTCTGGAATTCCCATATGGGCGAGGCGTGTTCTATACGCCCCTTCAGGCGACAGAAATAGCGCTTCGCAACAGGATCGACCAGGGGCTTCGGGCGACATTCGGAGACGATTGGTGGCGATCTTCAGTTTTTCTGTCACTTATTGGGGCTGCCCGGAGGCGGATGCTCAAGGCTGTTGAAAACAGGATCATAAATCGGCAGCTTCCCCTAGTGACAAGTCAAGTTGTCGCGGGTCTCTCCTTCGGGTTCTGGACGGAGGCGCTCAAGCCGGATTTCGACGCAGCATTGTGGAACGATTGTTTTGAGGAGACCTTTCCGCATCTTCCACAAATGGAGACGCGGGCGTCATTGTTGGAGAAGGCTTCGAGCGTCGTCGAACTCCGCAACCGGATTTCCCATCACGAACCGATTTTCAAGCGCGATCTGTCCAAGGATTTCGCTACCGTCATGACCTTGCTGAAATGGATTTGTCCTTCAACGCATGCCTGGATCAAGCCCCATTGCCGTGTGCCGATGGTGCTGCGGCAAAAACCTAAACCCCGCCCTTCTCCCCGCCGAACAGAAACGGCGCGACATCGCTGACCCCAGGCGCCTTTTTCGTGGCGAAGGGCATGGGGCGGCAGACGGCCATGGCGGAGAGGCCGACCCGGGCGGTGAGCATGCCGTTGAGCACGCCCTCTCCAAGCCTTGCCGACAACCGCGCCGCAAGGCCATGGCCCAGCACCTGCTGCACCAGACTGTCCCCCACCGCCATGCCGCCGGTGATGGCCAGATGCGCCCCCACCGAGCGCGCCAGCCGCAGGAAGCCGATCAGGCCCGGACGTCCCCCATAGATTTCGGACAGGCGCCGGATGAGCCGCACCGCCTGCGCGCCCACGAAGATCACATCCACAAGCGCGCGCGGGCTGATCGCCGTCACCACGCTGACGCGCTTGGCGGCGCTGGCGATTTCGCGGGTCGCCTCTTCATCGAG
>CAMDOY010000075.1 GCA_945903655.1 Rhizobium sp. Q54
CCATGATCCGGTGCGTTGACCTCATTCCCGGCGCAACGGAGTTTGGTTATAGCGTCGGCGCGCTCACCACGCGTTCGGCGCCGGGTGTTTCGGCTTCGGAAAATCGCCATCAGCTTTTCGCGGCCAGCGATTGGGTCGCCTCACTCGACGCGTTGCAGGCCCTGTGTCCCAATCTCGTCAGCGTCGCCTTTGTCGTCTCGTGGTTTGGGGATGATTTGCGCGCGGGCGCCTGCACCATCGCGCCGCGTGTCGAAAAGCCCGCAAAAGAGATTGTGAACGGCGTCTGGAGCGTTGCGGGGCTCAACCGCGCCAATGCGCGCGTGGTCTCGCAGGTGGAGGGCGGACCCGCCATCGGCGGCACGCCTTCGGACGATACGGTGATCGCCGCCATTCGCGATTTGAAGGCGCGGGGGCTCTCCGTGGTCTTTTATCCCTTCGTGATGATGGATGTGCCTGCTGACAACAGGCTGCCAGATCCCTGGAGCGGGGCTGCGTCCCAGCCCGCCTTCCCGTGGCGGGGGCGCATCACCTGCGCTCCCGCGCCGGGGGTTTCGGGGTCGCCCGACGCAACTGCTGAGGCGGGGGCGCAGGTGGCGCGCTTTTTTGGCGGCGCTTCGCCGGGCGGGGAGGAGTGGTGTTATCGGCGGTTCATTTTGCACTGCGCTGATCTTTGCGCGCGCGCAGGCGGCGTCGACGCCTTTCTGGTGGGGTCGGAGCTGGCCGCTTTAACGCGTGTGCGCTCGGCCCCCGGCGTCTATCCCGCCGCTGACGCGCTGGCTGCGCTGGCGGGCGATGTGAAGCGCCTGCTTGGGGCTGGGGTGAAGGTTTCTTATGGCGCCGATTGGACGGAATATGGCGCACATGTGCTCGATGGCGGCGCGGAAGTGCGCTTTCCCCTCGATGTCGTCTGGGCTTCCACCCATGTCGATTTCATCGGCATAGACGCCTATTTTCCCTTGTCTGATTGGCGCGATGGCGCTGCCCATGCGGATGCGGCGCTGGCCTCTTCGATTTATGATGTGGCCTATTTGCGCAGCCGCATGTCGGCGGGCGAGGGCTATGATTGGTATTATGCTGACGCCGCCGCGCGCGCCGCCCAGCAGCGCAGCCCCATCACCGAAGGCGCCTATGGCAAGCCCTGGATCTATCGCGTCAAGGATCTCCTGGGGTGGTGGTCGAACAGGCATGTGGAGCGCAGCGGTGGGCGGGAACTGGCGCAGCCAACCGCCTGGGTCCCACAGAGCAAGCCCTTCTGGTTGACCGAGATCGGTTGTCCCGCCGTGGATCGCGGCGCCAATGCGCCCAATGTGTTCGTTGATCCCAAATCCTCAGAAAGCGCCTTGCCGCCGTTCTCGCGCGGCTTCCGCGATGATCTGATGCAGGCGCGCGCGCTGGAGGCGATCATCGGCTATTTTGATCCGGCCATTGGCGGCGAGGGCGCCAACCCCGTGTCGCGCCTTTATGGCGGGCGCATGGTGGATGTGTCGCGCATTCATGTCTGGGCCTGGGACGCGCGTCCCTTTCCCTCCTTTCCCGCGCAAAGCGGTTTGTGGAGCGATGCGCCGAACTGGTCGCTTGGGCATTGGTTGAACGGGCGCATCGAGGGCGCGCCGATGGATCGATTGATCGGCGCCCTGGCGCGCGAAAGCCTCAGCGGCGCCCCTGCGGTCGAGGGAGCTGTCGATGGTTTTGTGGATGGCTTCGCGCTGGATCGCGTGCTCTCCCTTCGCGCGGCGGTGGAGCCGCTTTGCGCCATGTTCGGCTTTGATGTCGCCATGTCCTCCGGCGCCCTGCGGTTGAAGAGCAGGGCGCAGGCGAAGGCCATCGACTTGGGGCTGGATGATCTCGTGCCGGATCGCCAGGGGCGCCTCGCGCACCTGACCCGCGCGCAAGAGAGCGAAACCCCCGGCGAGCTCGCGCTCAGCTTCATCGACAGCGCCCGGGATTATCGGGTGACCTCCGTTCTTTCGCGACGGTTGGAGGGTTGGTCCAGACGGCAGACTCTGGCCGAAGTGGCGGTCGTCATGGAGCGGGGCGAGGCGCGGCGGCGTGCGGACGCCTGGTTGCAGGATCTGTGGATTGCGCGGGAGACCGTCACCTTTCGCACACGGCCCAATCTTGTCGCGCTGGAAGTGGGCGATGCCGTCACCCTTGAGGTGGATGGCGCGCGCAGGCTCTATCGCATCACCGCCATCAACGACGGTGCCGTTCGCACCATGCAGGCGCGGGCCTTTGATCCCCTCGTTTATGACGCGCCGCCCGCTTTCACCCCCATGGCGGCGGCGACGAGTCCGAAGCTGGCGGGCCCGCCCTATCCCGTGGTGCTTGATCTGGCCATCGCAAGGGATGCGACCAATACGCTGCAGCATCTGGCGGTCTTCGCGGATCCCTGGCCCGGCGCCCTTGCGCTGTGGCGCAACAAGGGCGGCAGCTATGGGTTTGAACGCATGATCACGCGTTGCGCGATCATTGGTGAAACTCTGGACGCTCTGGCGCCGGGACCGGTGGCGCGGATTGATCGGGGCGCTGCGCTTCGTGTGCAGATTCGCGGCGGCGCTCTTTCGTCTGTGAGCGAGATGCAGATGCTCGCAGGCGCCAGTGTGGCGGCCCGTCGCGGCGCCGCTGGCGCCTGGGAGATCTTCGGTTTTGCAAGTGCGCAACTGGTGGGAGATGGGATCTATCGCCTGTCCCTGCTTTTGCGGGGCCTTGGGGGTGAGGAGCATCTGGCCAAACGCAACCTGCCTGCGGGTGCCACCTTCGTTTTGCTCGATGAGGCTGTCACGCCCCTGGTGGCGGGGTTGTCGCAGGTGGGCGCCGCCAATGGTTGGCGCGTTGGGCCTGCTGATCGTGATTACGCCGATGCGAGCTGCGTCGCGTTTGAGGCGACCGCAGGGGCCAAGGCTCTCACGCCCTATGCCCCTGCGCGGGTGCGCGCGGCGCGCGGCGCGGAAGGGGTCACCTTTTCTGTCTTGCGGCGCAGTCGGCGCGATGGGGATGCCTGGCACTTGATCGACATTCCCCTGGGCGAAGATGTCGAGGCCTATGATCTCGATCTCCTGCGCAATGGCGCTGTCGTGCGCCGCCTCTCCCTGATGGGCGCCAGCGTGCTTTATCCAGCAGCGCAGGAGATCAGCGACTTTGGCGGCGCGCAAAGCATGTTCGATCTGCAGGCCTTTCAAAAAAGCGCAGCCGTTGGACGGGGCTTTGGCCTGAGTGCGCGTGTGACGCTTTGAATTTTTCACAGAGGCGATGAGCGATGACTGACACCACCAGACTTGGCTTGCCATTGATGGACGCCGCACAGGCGCAAAAGCACGTCACCCATAACGAGGCGCTCATGCGCCTTGACGCCTTGACGCATCTGAGCGTAAGCGCGCGGGTCGATGCGCCCTCAGGCCCCAATGTCGAGGGCGCGCGTTATCTGGTCTCGCAATCGCCTTCCGGGGTGTTTGCGGGGCATGCCGATCAGATCGCCTGTCATCAGGATGGCGCCTGGCTCTATCTGACGCCGAAGCTCGGCTGGCGCGTCTATGTGGAAGATGTGTTTTCCCTGCGGGTTTATGACGGCGGCGCCTGGCGGGAAATCGCTTCGGGCAAGCTTCCCCTCGATCAATTCTCGCGATTGGGCGTGGGCACCGCCTCGGACCCCGGCAATCCCTTCAGCGCGAAACTGAATAACGCGCTCTTCGCCGCTTTGACCGGCGCTGAGGGCGGCAGCGGCGACCTTCGGTTCAAACTGAACAAGGAGGGGAGCGCCAGGACGGTCTCCCAGCTCTACCAGTCCAATTGGTCCGGGCGTGCGGAAACCGGGCTCATGGGCGATGACGCCTACAGGATCAAGGTTTCCGCCGATGGTTCGGCCTGGACGACCGCCATCAATATTGATGCCGCCACTGGGAATGTGGGCATTGGCGGGGCTGCGCCCGCGGCCAAGCTCGATGTCGCCGGCAATATCGCGATCAATGGCAAGATCGCTCTCAACGGACCTGCGGTTTCAGCATGGGTCTCGACACCCCATTCGGCGGGGTCGGCGCGCTATACCAAGGCCCAGTTCCGGTCCAAGGAATTTGATACGGCGAACTGCTTCGACAATGTGACGAATTTTCGGTTCACGCCGAACGTGGCAGGATATTATCAGGTCAGCTCCACTCTCAAATTCACCACCTTGAGCGGCGGCGAATGGGTGGCGATCATTTACAAGAACGGGGTCGCGTTCAAATCGGGATCGTCAAACTTTTTGGCGGCCGGCGGCGCTGGACAATCCCATGTCTCGGCGCTGATCTATATGAATGGATCTTCCGATTTTCTGGAGGTCTTCGCTTACAGCGATTCCACCATGACCATCACGGCGAGCCAGGCGGCTTCGTTCTTCCAGGCCGCCATGGTGCGCGGCGCCTGAAGCTGCTGATCGTCGGCGCCGCCCCAGCCTGAATCATCACACTTACGGAGACAAGGATGCGTCATCATTTCGACGAGTGCCTCGCGTTCACCCTGCGCGCGGAAGGCGGTTTTTCCGATCATGCGGCCGACCCCGGCGGCGCCACCAATATGGGCATCACCCGCGCGACCCTCGCCGCCGTGCGCGGCCATGCGGTGTCGAAAGCGGATGTGCGGGCTTTGACGCGCGACGAGGCCGCCGACATCTATCGCTCGCTTTATTGGAAAGCGGTGCGTGGGGATGAATTGCCCGGCGGCGTGGACGCCGTGGTGTTTGATCACGCCGTCAACTCCGGTCCCAGAGCCGCGATCCACACCTTGCAGGGCGCTCTGGGGTTCAAACAGACCGGGGTCCTCTCGCGCCGCTGCGTCCTCGCCGCGCAAGGGGCCGATTATGCCGCGCTGGTGCGCAAGCTCTGCGCGGCGCGCATGGATTTTCTGCGGCGCTTGAGCACCTGGCTCGTTTTCCGGCGCGGCTGGACGGCCCGCATCGAGTCTCTGGAAAAGATGGCGCTCGCCCTGTGCGCGAAGCCCCCCAAGCGGGCGACGACGCCAGCCCAGGACCCTTCCCGCGCTGCGGCGCAAACACAGGAGTGATGGCATGACCGACGTGATGAATGGAAACGACGCCAAGCCCTTCTGGGCCTCGCAGACCATCTGGTCGGCGATCGCCGTGGTCGGGTCTTCCGCCACCGGCGCCTGGCTGGCGTGGAAGGCCTCGGATATGGCGGCCTTCGGCGCGGCGCTCACTGCGCTGGTGGGCGGGCTGAACGCCATCGTGGGTCGCCTGCGGGCCACCCAGCCCATCGCCTGAGATGGCGCGGCTGCAACTCTGGGGGGCGGTTCTGGCCGCCCTCTTCGCCGCTTTTCTTGGCGGCGGCGCCTGGGTGTTTCATGCGTTGGCGCAGGCGCGGGCGCAGGGCATGGAGGCCGGGCGGGCTGAGGTCACCCAAGCGGTCGAGGCCGAAGCCGCCCGGCAACGCACAGCCACGGCGCAGGCCCTCGCCCGAACCAATGCTGAGATCGCCGATCTTGAGCGCGCCCGCGATCAGCTTCAGGAGACCTATGATGCCCTGCTGGCGCAATCGATTCGCGATTCTGACCGTGACCGGCTCTGCCTTGGCCCTGGGCTCCTGCGCGCCCTCGACGCCATTGGTCGTGACTGAGTCGCTCACCGCGCGGGCGCCCGACGCCCTCACCCGGCCTTGTGAGGCCGTGCGCAGTCTGCCCCAGGCAGGGCTGGCGGCGGGCGAAGTTGCGCGTTTGTGGGGGCTTGACCGTCTGGCTCTGGCGCAATGCAGGGGACGTCATGGCGCCCTGGCCGCCCATGTGCGCGCTCAGGAGGCGGCGGGCAGGGTGCGCGTTCATCCCCCGTTCATTTTCGGCGAGCGAGGGTCAGCGCCATGATCTTCCGTCCTTTTCTTGCGGCGCTCGCCGCGCTCACGCTCTGCCTCCCCGCCATGGGCGCCGAGACGCCCCATCGCTCTCGCCAGTGCCTCAATGCGGCTGACGCCCGTGAGGTTCTGGCCCGGAACAAGTTCACCGATCCCGCCGCCGCGCTGCGCTCCGCCGCCGCTGTCGCCCATGCGGATCCCCTGCGCAGCAGGCTCTGCCGCTGGAATGAGGACTATGTTTATGAGATAACGCTGTTGCGGCGCGACGGGAAAGTCATGAAGGTCTTCATCAAGGCGGAAGATGGGTCTCTCGTGAACGCCCGCGCCAATCCTTGAGCTGTGGCGACCTTGGGAGTCATGACGTGCGCCTGCTGGTGGTGGAGGACGACAAGGACCTGAACCGGCAACTGGTGAGCGCGCTGGAGCAGGCGGGCTATGCGGTGGACCGGGCCTTCGATGGCGAGGAGGGGCACTTCCTCGGCGACACGGAACCCTATGACGCGGTGGTGCTCGACATTGGACTGCCGCGCCGCGACGGCGTCACCGTTCTGGAGCAATGGCGCGCCGCCGGGCGCAAGATGCCTGTCTTGATCCTGACTGCGCGGGATCGCTGGAGCGACAAGGTCCAGGGGTTCGACGCGGGCGCCGACGACTATGTCACCAAGCCCTTCCACATGGAGGAGGTGCTGGCCCGCATCCGCGCGCTGTTGCGCCGGGCCGCCGGTCACGCCACCAGCGATCTCGTTTGCGGCTCCGTGCGGCTCGACACCAAGGCGGGGCGCGTGGTGGTGGATGGGGCGCCGATCAAGCTCACCTCCCACGAATATCGCCTGCTCGCCTATATGATGCACCACACCGGGCGGGTGATCTCGCGCACGGAACTGGTCGAGCATCTCTATGATCAGGACTTTGATCGGGACTCCAACACCATCGAGGTCTTCATGGGTCGCCTGCGCAAGAAGCTGGGCGTCGACATGATCCAGACCGTGCGGGGCCTGGGCTATCTGCTGGAGCCGCCCGCGCCCGGCGACGCGCGCTGATGGTCTGGCGCCTGTGGGGCGGCAAGGCGCGCTCCATCGCCCAGAGGCTCTTTCTCACGGCCATCGTCTGGAGTGTGGCGCTCTTGCTGGTGGCGGGGATCATTCTCTCCGGGCTCTATCGGCGCACGACCGAACAGGCCTTTGATCAGCGTCTCGATGTTTATCTGCGCGCCATCGTCGCGGATGTCGCCACGGTGGGCGAAGACCCGCGCCTGGAGCCGGGACAACTTGGCGAGCCCCAGTTCGAGCTGACCCTCTCGGGCTGGTACTGGGAGGTGACGCGCCTCGATGCGGACAAGCCGGATGTGCGGGCCTCGCGCTCGCTTTTCGCTTCCCATTTGCCCCGGCTTTCCAGCCTTGGGATTCAGGCGGGGCTCGGGGGCTCGCGCAGCGGCTACGCCACGGGGCCAGAGGGTCGGCGCATTCGCATTGTGGAGCGGGAGATCGATATCGGGGATTCCGGCATCTATCTCATTCAGGTGGCGGCGACGACCGAAGAGGTGGAGGCGCAGATCTGGTGGTTCGATCTGGCGCTGGCCATCACCTTTGGCGTGCTGGCGCTCGCTCTGGCGGGGGCTACGGCCATGCAGGTGCGCTTTGGCCTGCGTCCCCTGCGCGCCCTGCAGCAGGAGGTCTCCGCCATCCGCCAGGGGGAGCGGGACAGGATCGAAGGCGCCTTTCCAGAAGATCTTGCGCCGCTGGCGGGGGAGTTGAACCTGCTGATTTCCTCCAACCGCGAAATTCTGGAGCGCGCCCGCACCCAGGTGGGCAACCTCGCCCATGCCCTCAAGACGCCCCTGAGCGTGCTGCTCAACGACGCCCGCACGGAAGAATCCGCCTTGGCGGACAAGGTGGAGGAGCAGGCCCGGATCATGAGCGATCAGGTGACCTGGTATCTGGACCGCGCCCGCGCCGCCGCCCGCACCACGGTGATCGGCGCCGTGACCAAGGTGGAGCCGGTGATCGGCGCCTTCGTGCGGACCTTCCAGAAGATTTACGGCGACCGGGATCTGGCTTTCAAAGCCGAGGTGGAGCCGGGATTGAAGTTTCGCGGGGAGCGGCAGGATTTCGAGGAAATCATCGGCAATCTGCTGGATAACGCCGGGAAATGGGCGAGCGGGCGGGTCGAGATCCGGGCCTTGCGGCAGGAAGGTGAGGAGGCCGCAGGGCCAGCCTTCGTGATCACCATTGACGATGACGGCCCCGGCCTGCCCCCGGAAACCCGCGCCCAGGCGCTGGCCCGGGGCCGCCGTCTGGATGAAACCAAGCCAGGCTCCGGCCTCGGCCTTTCCATCGTGAGCGACCTCGTGGCCGTGCATGGGGGCGCTGTGACGCTGGAGGATAGCCCGCTGGGCGGGCTGCGGGTGCGGCTGCGGTTGCCGGTGGTGTGATGGGGAGATGGCGGCTTTTGATGGATTTCACCTTTCCCTCCGCCCCCCTCACGGGCTAAACAATCCCCCATGATATGGATTGTCTTCGCCACCATGACGGGCGCTGCGGTGCTGGCCTTTCTCTGGCCGCTCGCGGCCAAGCGCAACGCCGCCTCGCGTCTGGAGATCGAAACCAACCTCTACCACGCGGAACTCGGGGATATCGACCGCGACGTGAAGCGTGGCCTCATGACGGAGGCGGATGCGCAGGCCGCCAAGGCCGAGGCGGCGCGGCGGCTGCTGGCGGCGACGGCGGTGGAGCCTGCGCAGGCCGGGCCAAGGGGCGTTAAATTCGCCTCGCTGGCGGTCATTCTCATCGTTCCCATTCTGACCGTAGGCCTCTATCTGCGTCTGGGCGCCCCCGATTACGCGGATATGCCCCTGCAGGCGCGGCTTCAGGCCCAGCCTGCGAATATGGACATGGCGGCGGCGCTGGCCCGGATCGAGGGCCATCTGGCGCAGGAGCCTGACGACGCCCGCGGCTGGGAGATCATGGCGCAGGTCTATACGCGGCTGGAGCGCCCGGGCGACGCGGCCAAGGCCTACCGCAATCTCATCCGCCTGCAGGGCGCCTCGCCGGACTTGTTGATGGCTCTTGGCCAGAGCCTTGTCTTCGCCGATCAGGGCCGGGTGAATGAGGAGGCGCTGGCGGCCTTCCAGAAAGCGCTTGCGGCGCAGCCCTCCCGTCTGGAGCCGCGCTTCTATCTGGCGTTGGCGGCCGAGCAGCAGGGCGACAAGACAACCGCGCTCGAAGGCTATGCGAAGCTTCTGGCCGACGCCCCAGCCGATGCGCCTTTCGTCCCCATGGTGCGCGAGCGTATTGCAAAGCTGGGTGGCGAGGCGCCTGCCGCTGCCGCGCCCGCTGCGCCTTCGCCGGGCGCGGCCATCGCCGCCATGCCGCCGGCTGAGCGCGAGACTATGATCCGTGGCATGGTTGAGGGTCTGGCGGCCCGCCTTGCGGCGAATGGCGGCAGTCTCGAGGAGTGGTCACGCTTGGTGCGGGCCTATACGGTGCTGCGTGAACCCGAGAAGGCGCGTCTGGCGCTGGGCGAGGCGCGCAGGGCGCTGGGCGCCAATGCGCCCGCCATGGCTGCGCTTGAGGCGCTCGCCAATGAACTCGGGTTGGGAGGCTGAGCCAATGACCCGCAAGGGCCGCAGACTGACCCTCATCGCATCCATGCTCGCCGTGCTCGGCGTGGCGGCGGGGCTCGTGCTTTTCGCCATGCGCGATTCCATCGTGTTCTTCTACGGCCCCAGCGAACTCGCCGAAAAGGCGCTGAGCCCCGGCACGCGCCTGCGCATCGGCGGGTTGGTGAAGGATGGCTCGGTGGTGCGGGGCGAGAACAAGTCCATCAGTTTCGTCATCACCGATTCCAACAAGGAAGTGCGCGTGGCCTATGTGGGCCAGGTGCCCGATCTCTTCCGCGAGGGGCAGGGGGTGGTGGCCGAGGGCGTTCTGGTCGGGCCCGGCCAGTTCCGCGCCGACAGCGTGCTCGCCAAGCACGACGAGAAATACATGCCCCGCGAGGTCGCCGACGCGCTGAAGAAACAGGGCGTGTGGAACGATGGCGCGCCTGCGCCCGCAGCCAGCAAGTGAGGCGCCCATGATCACGGAGATCGGCCACTACGCTCTGGTTCTGGCTCTGGCGCTCGCCATGGTGCAATCCACAGCGCCGCTCTGGGGCGTGTGGCGGGGCGATGTGGCGCTGATGGCGACCGCAAGGCCCGTGGCTGTGGCGCAGTTTCTGCTGATTGCGTTGTCATTCGCGGCGCTGACCCACGCCTATCTCATCTCTGATTTCTCGCTGCTGAATGTGGTGGAGAATTCCCATTCGGCGAAACCGCTGATCTATAAAATCTCCGGCGTCTGGGGCAACCACGAGGGCTCCATGCTCCTGTGGGTGCTGATCCTCGCCCTCTTTGGCGCGCTGGTGGCGCTGGGGTCGCGGGCCATGCCGGTGGATCTGGCCGCCGCCACTTTGGCGGTTCAGGCCTGGGTCGGTGCGGCGTTTTTGTTCTTCATTCTGCTGACGTCGAACCCCTTCCTGCGCCTTGCGCAGCCGCCCATCGAGGGGCGCGATCTCAACCCGATCCTGCAAGACCTCGGCCTCGCGATCCATCCGCCGCTGCTGTATCTGGGCTATGTCGGCTTCTCCATCACCTTCTCCTTCGCGGCAGCCGCGCTGATTTGCGGACGCATCGACGCCTCCTGGGCGCGCTTTGTGCGGCCATGGACCCTGCTCGCCTGGATCTTCCTGACGCTGGGCATCGCGATGGGCTCCTATTGGGCCTATTACACCCTGGGCTGGGGCGGCTTCTGGTTCTGGGATCCCGTGGAAAACGCCTCGCTCATGCCGTGGCTGGCTGGCACTGCGCTGCTGCATACGGCGGCGGTGATGGAGAAGCGCGACGCCCTGAAGATCTGGACGATCTTCCTCGCCATTCTCGCCTTCTCGCTTTCCCTGCTCGGCACCTTTCTGGTGCGCTCGGGCGTGCTCACCTCGGTCCACGCCTTCGCCAATGATCCCGCGCGCGGCGTGTTCATTCTGGCGATCCTCGTATTCTTCATCGGGGGATCGCTCGCCTTGTTCGCGTGGCGCGCCTCGCGGTTGCGGCAGGGCGGCATCTTCGCGCCAGTGTCGCGCGAGGGCGCGCTGGTGCTGAACAATCTGCTGCTGACCACCTGCTGCGCGACAGTCTTCGTGGGCACGCTTTATCCGCTCGCGCTGGAGTCGATGACGGGTGAGAAGATTTCCGTTGGCGCCCCTTTCTTCAATCTGACCTTTGGCCCGCTCTTCGTCCCCATCATGCTGGTGATGCCGCTGGGGCAAATGCTCGCCTGGAAGCGCGGCGACCTTTTGGGCGCGGCGCAGCGTTTGATGGTGGCGCTCGCCGTGGGCTTTGCGGTGGCGCTGATTTTCGGCGCCCTGCGGGGCGGGCCGGTGCTGTCAATCGTGGGCGTCGCCATAGCCGCCTATCTGGTGGTCGGCTCCTTCGTAGAGGTTTACGGGCGCATCGCAGCGCGGGGCGTGACGCTCGGCGGCGCGATCAGCCGCGCTATGGGCCTGCCGCGCTCCGCCTGGGGCACGGCCTTCGCCCATGCGGGCATCGGCGTCACGCTCTTTGGCCTCGCCGCGACAGGCTGGGGCGTGGAGCTTGTGCAGACCATCAAGCCCGGCGACCAGATCGCGCTCGGCCCCTACCAGCTGGTGGTCGGCGACATCGTCAAGCGGCCCGGCTCCAACTTTGACGCGACGGTGGCGCCTATGGAGGTTCGCTCCGGCGGCGTGGTGGTCGCGACGGTCAATCCGGCCAAGCGCTTCTATCCCGCGCGGCAGATGCCCACCACCGAGGCGGGCATCGCCACTTTGGGCCTTGGTCAGGTCTATGTGAGCCTCTCACAGCAAAACCCCGATGGCTCGCTGGATGCGAACCTCTATTGGAAGCCCTTTGTAACCCTGATCTGGATTGGAACGCTGCTGATGGCGCTGGGTGGAGGCCTGTCCCTGTCTGACCGGCGCCTGCGCATTGGCGTCGCGCGGCGCGCGCGCACCCCCGCTGCGCAACCTGCGGAGTAGGCCATGAAGCTTCGCCTCGCAGCCCTCTTCGCCTGCCTGATTCTGCTGACCCCCGCCTACGCTGTGGAGCCCGGCGAAGTCCTGGCTGATCCGGCGCTGGAGGCCCGCGCGCGCGATCTGTCGGCGGATCTGCGCTGCCTCGTCTGCCAGAACCAGTCGATTGACGATTCCCATGCGCCACTCGCAAAGGATTTGCGCCTGCTGGTGCGTGAGCGATTGCAGGCAGGTGATAGCGATGACCAGGTGCGGACCTATCTGGTGCAGCGTTACGGCGATTTCGTCCTGCTCAAGCCCCCGCTGCGGATTGGCACCCTGCTGCTCTGGGGCGCGCCCCTGATGGTGCTGCTGGCGGGCGGCTTCGGACTGTTGCTGGCCTCGCGCAGGCGCGTGAGCGTCACGCCTGCAAGCAGCCTCAGCGCGGATGAGCAAGCGCGGTTGGACAAGCTGCTGGGCGGGTAGTCCGCATTACCAAACTTTCATCTTCCGGCAAGCGGCGCGTAAGCCGCGCTTTGGCATCTTCACCCTCGACAGCGGCGCTCGGCGCCACAGACCTGTCGAGGAGAATTCAGATGTCGAACGAGATCAAGTCCCAGATCAAGCGTCCCAAGCTTCGCACGGTGCTGCTCGGCGCCACGGCTGCGCTGGTGATTGGCGGCGTCGCCACCCATGGGCATATGGGCATGCGCCACGCCCAAGCGCAGACTATGGGGCAGGGGATGCAGCATCAAGGCGTCCCCTCCTTCGCCGATGTGGTGGACAGGGTGCGCGGCGCGGTCGTCTCGGTGAAGGTGAAAGTGGTCGAGACCGCCGACGCCAGCGCTGATGAAGGACGCGAGCAAGCCGTGCCGAAGATGCAGCCCGGCGATCCCCTGGAGCGCTTTTTCC
>CAMDOY010000076.1 GCA_945903655.1 Rhizobium sp. Q54
CGGCAGCATCGGCTTCGCCGATCATTTCAAGTTTACCGCCCAGAGCCTTCAGTTCCAGCTGCCTGGCGCTGGCGTGATCAAGAACGCCACCGCATCGCTCGCCTTCGATGACGCCTATCTGGGTCTGCCGATCGCGCTCAACCCCTCGGTGAGCGTGATCTATAACTTTTCGGGCGGTTTGAGCCTCATGCCGCTTGGCAAGACCGAGACCTATCGCATCGATCTGGCGATCGCTCCTGGCTACAGCTTCGCCAAGTCTGCAGGGATCCCACTGTCATTCTCTGTCCCGACTTCGATCTCCCTCGGTCCGAAGGATATGTATTATCTCAGTCAGAATACCTGCGGCGCTGCAACAACCAACACCAACGGGACGGCTTGCTCGACCAGCACATTCCAGATGTTTTCAACCGGCCTTCAGGCGAAGTATGATCTCGGTCAGATCATTCCCAAGAAGTTTGGTTCATGGTCTGCCAAGGCTGGGGTTCAGTATTACCAGTTCTTGAGCGATGCAATTAAGGCCAACCAGAGCAGCTCCACTTTTGTAGCTCCTGCAGCCCGCAAGTCCAACCATACGTTTTTCTCGACTGGCATTGGCGTCAGCTTCTGATTAAGCTAAATTCTCAAGTGTTTGGAACGCGGCGGAGTGTTCTTCGCCGCGTTTTTCTTTCGCCGTTGTTTCAAGGGCGCCGAACCCAGCGCCATGACGGACGTTTCCTTCCGTTCGCAAAAGGGGTGGCGTCATGTTGAAAGCTTTGGGCCGTCTGGTTCTGGTGGCGTCTGTGTTCCTCGTGTCCGCAAGCGCCGCCCCTGCGACGGATCTGGACACCCCCAAGCCCGCGCCCAAGGCGCATCGCGTTCACCACCATCATCCCATGCGCCTGAAGCTTCCCGGCCCGATCCTGTCCATGCGCGTCACGCGCGGGCCCACCTGCGGCGCCTGGTTCGCCCGCTATCCCGCCTATGCGCAGGCCAGCTGCCGGGATTACGAGGGCGTCCTGACCGCTTATGATCCGCGCGATCCCGCAGGCTTCGGCCTCTATGGCTTTCGCGCCTATTACGGCCTGCGCTGATCCCTCATCGCCCTCGCCGACCCATCTCGCCCTCCGCAGCGCAAGCCGCTATAGTCGAGGCAAGGGTATGGGAGGATTGGCCATATGGATTCGAAACAAGGGACGATGCGCAGGGTGGTCACCGGTCATGCGGAGGATGGCAAGGCCATCGTGCTCTTCGATGACCATGTGCCCAGCAAGGTCTCGCGCCCGGACACCGGCATCGTCGCCCATTGGGTCTGGACCACCGACCAGACCCCCGCAGACATCACAGTCACCAGCGACACCTCCAATGTCCGGCGTGGCCTGACGCCCCCGGTCGGCGGCACGATCTTCCGCGTGGTGGATTTTCCCCCGACTTCCGCCGAGGTCGCGGCCATGGATCATGCGCAGGTGGCGCAGGGTCTGGGGCTCGAGATGGAGGCGGGCAAGCGCTATCCGCCCAACCATCCCCTGATGCATTTCACCGAGACCATCGATTACGCCATCGTTCTGCAGGGCCAGATCGACATGCAGCTCGATGATTCCACCGTGACCCTCGGCCCCGGCGATCTGATCGTCCAGCAGGCGACCAATCACGCCTGGATCAATCGGGGGACCGAGATCTGCCGCATCGCTTTCATTCTCATCAGCTCGAAGCCTCTTTGAGACGGCAGTCAATCCGGGGAGGCGTCAGCATGTTGCTCGACAAGAATGTCCAAATTCCCATGCGCGTGGGCGATACGCTCTGCGCCAATGTGTTCAGGCCGGAGGCGCCCGGAACCTATCCCGTCATCATGACGCTCGGGCCTTATGGCAAGGACGTCCACGTCAGCCAGTTCATGCCCTCGGCCTGGGAGCATATCCAGACCAGCCAGCCTGACATTCTGGCGAAATCCTCCTGCAAATATCTGGTCTTCGAGACGCCGGACCCGGAGGTCTGGGTGCCCCGGGGCTATGTGGTCGTGAAGATCGATTCGCGCGGGGCGGGCAAGACGCCGGGGTTTCTGGACGTCAATTCGCCCGCCGAATCCCGCGATCTCTATGACGCCATCGAATGGGCGGGCTTGCAGCCCTGGAGCAATGGCAAGGTGGGGCTGCTGGGCATCTCCTATTACGCGGCGGGGCAGTGGAGCGTGGCGGCCCTGCGCCCGCCCCATCTGGCGGCCATGATCCCCTGGCAGGGCACCCACGATTTCTACCGCGACCGCACCCGGCAGGACGGCATCTTCTCCGCTGGGTTCCTCCACAGTTGGTGGCCGCGCAGCGTGCTGCGCAACCAGCACGGCAACCCCGCCAGCCCCTTTCTCGACATCGACACGGGCCTGCGCAACACGGGCGAGGCCGCCCTCAGCGACGCTGAGTTGAAGGCCAACCGCACCGATTATATCGGCGACGTCCTCGCCCATCCCTTGCTGGACGATTGGTACAAGGCGCGCTGCCCGGATCTGTCGAAGATCGAGATCCCCGCCCTGGTGGTCGCCAATTGGGGTGGGCTGGGCCTGCATCTGCGCGGGACCATCGGCGGCTATCTGGATATGGCTTCGAAGGAGAAATGGCTGAAGGTTCAGTCCGGCTCCTATTTCGCCACCTTCTGGCATCCCGACAATGTGGCGATGCAGCGCCGCTTCTTCGACCGTTATCTGAAGGGCCTCGATAATGGCTGGGAGAACGAGCCACCTGTGACGGTGGAGGTGCGTTCGGCGGAGGACGGGATTGCGGGCCTGCTGAAAGGCGAGCAATGGCCTCTGCCCGATGTGAAATGGTCGCGGCTGCATCTCGATCTCGCCCATAAGGCCCTGTCCCCTGCGGCGGGCGCCGAGGCCAGTGTGAGCTACCCCGCCATTGGCGAGGGCGTCACCCTCTTGTCCGCGCCGCTGGAGCGCGAGTGCTGGCTGGCGGGGCCGGTGCGCCTGCGCATCTGGGTCGCCTCCGACACCGCCGATCTCGATCTCTTCGCCACCCTGCGCGCCTTTGACGGGCAGGGCAGGGAGTTGACCTTCTACAGCGCCATCGAGCCGCGCTGCCCGGTCTCCCAGGGCTGGCTGCGCGCCTCCCACCGCAAGCTGGATCCCGCCCGCACCAATGAGTGGCGGCCCGTCCATACCCATGACGAGGCGCAGCCCCTGACGCCGGGCGAGGCCTATGCGCTGGAGGTGGAGATCTGGGCCACCAGCGTCGCTGTGCCCGCCGGAGGCCGTCTGGCGCTGACCCTGCAGGGCTGCGATTTCGAGCGGCCCAATGTGGAGGGGCCCTTCAAGGGCTCTGGCTTCTTCACCCATGAGAGCGAGGCTGATCGTCCTGCCACTGTCTTCGGGGGGCGGCACACGATCCTGTCCGGCGGCGAGCGCCAATCCTGGTTGCAACTGCCCATCGTGGACGCGCCAGGGGCGAAATGAACAAGCGCGAAAAGACAGGCGAAAAAGGGAATATCCTTTACCCTTCTTAGGCGGGGGTGCTGGCCTTTTCGGCAAGCAGATGGCGCGACCCTGATGCTGTGATCGGGGTCCGCCAGCCTTTTTATTTTTCGAGATCCCCAAGGGCCTGACGGGCGCGGGCCACCACATCGGGCGGGGTCGAGACGACCTCTGCGACAAGGCTCTGCAAGGCCTCGCCCTTCGCGGGCGCGATCTCGATGCGCATGTCCTGGGCGTCCTTGAGGAGGGCGGGGTCGGCCATGGCGGCGTCGAAGGCGCGCTGCAATTCCTCCAGCCGCTCGGGCGCCATGCCGGGCGGCCCCATGAAGGGGCGGCCCACCGCGATGTCGGCGGAGAACAGGCGCAGCAACCGCTTGTCTGCGTCCGTCTTGCCGAATTCATGCATAAGCGGCAGGTCGGGATAATCGGGATCGCGGGTCAGGCCGACCTGGGCGAGGAAGCGGATCTTGCCATCGCGCATCCAGTCCGGATTTTCCATGCGCAGGCTATTGAAATTGTTGCCCGCGCGCCCCTGCACCTCGCCGCGCTCCATGGCCAGATTCACGTCATTGGTGGTGGCGTAGCCTGCGATCACCTTGAAGCGCGTGCCCACGATGGCGTTGAGGATGATGGGGTAGATCTGCGTATAGGAGCCCGCGCCCGTCGCGCCCATCAGCACCTGCTGACGGGTGGCGTCCTCCATGGTCTTTATGGGCGTGTTGCTCCAGACATAGACGGTTGAATTGATCGCGGCGGTCGAGCCGATCCAGCTGAGTTTCGCTGCGTCGAACTGGATGCCCTTGCTGCTCTCCAGCACCTGCGCCAGCAGGAAGGCGGGCACGATGGCGCCGATGACGGTGCCGTCCTTCGGCCCCTGGTTGGCGAGGAAGTTGGCGGCCCGCAGATGGCCGGCGCCCGGCATGTTCTTGACCACGATGGTCGGGCGGCCCGCGATATGGTCCGGCCAATGGCGCGCCACGAGGCGGGCGTTGGCGTCCTGTCCGCCGCCTGTGCCCGTGGAGACGATGAGCTGAATGGTCTTGCCCGCGAAGAAGGGCTGTTGCTGCTGCGCCAAAGCGGGGATGGCCCCAGCCTGCAGGCCGATGGCGATGGCCAGCGCCGCAGCGCCCAGCCGATAGTGACCAATCATAGAGACGTTTCCCCAATGTTTCGTCCATTGTCGGTCCTGCGCCCCCACGCGTCAACTTGGGCGCGCCTCTCGACGCATGGCCCGGCGCCGCATAAGATGTTTGCCAATCAAGACTTCCCGGGGTGAGGACCAAAGCTGATGTTCGCGCAGATCAACCACATGGCCATGAACAGCGCCAATTGGCCCATGATGGCCAAGTTCTACGAGGCCATGTTCGGGTTGAAGACCTCTGGCAAGGTCAGCCGCCCCGCCAATGGGGTCTCCGTGGGTGACGGCTATGTGGGGCTCAACATCAATCCCCTGCGCGATGGCTATATCGGCGGGCTCGATCACTTTGGCATGAAGGTCGACAGCGTCGATGCGGCGCTGGAGCGCATGCAAAAGAAGTTCCCCAAGGCCAATATCGTGAAGCGGCCTTCCACCCGGCCCTTCGCCCAATATTCCGGCCATGACCCCGATGGCAATGTGTTCGATCTCGCGGAGAAGACCAGCAAGCTGAACGAGATCTACGCCGATCAGGCGGAGAAGGCCTGGACGCAGGATCGCTATCTCAACAAATTCGCCATTCGCACCCTGAACGCAGAGGCCTGCGCCGAGTTTTATGCGGAAGTATTCGAGTTGCAGCCCCTGAACAAGACGAACGAGGCGGACGGCTGGCATCTGTCAGATGGGCGCGTCACGCTGTCCATCCTGCCCTGGTCGATCCCCATGTTCGAGAACATGTCCATCAAGCGCCCGGGGCCGGATCATATCGGCTTCAAGGTCGAGAACCTCGAGGCTTTTAAGGCCCATCTGACGGCGGTCGCGGGGTCGAACCCCTATCTGGCGCCCATGCCGCTGGGCGGCAGCAAGGAGGCGGACGCCCGCCGCCATTTCCTCGCTCGCTCGGCCACCGGCAAGATACAGATCGCCGATCCCGGCGCGGTCTGGATCGATATCACGGACGAGTAGGGGCTGAGCCTGCCTTGCCCGTTCAGTCGGGCGCGCGCGCGATGGGCAGATCGCCGAGGCTGGCGAGCGTCTCGATGGACTGGAGCCGCTCGAACATTTGGCGATCTTCAGTGGGCGCGAAGGCGCCTTCGACGCAATCCGCGAATTTCGTCCAGAAGGCTTCCGCAGGCGCAGGGCGGCGCGCGTCGCCCAGGGGAAAGGTGAACCGCTGCTCAAGGCGGCGTCCATCCCTCAGGTGGACGATCACGCCATCGCCCTGATAGCCCTGCGTGTCGATGAAGACGCGGCGCGTCTTCGACATGAGGGTGCGCACATCGGCCCGCTGGACGAAATCGCTGGTGAATTCCGCGCGGGTGCAACGCCCCGCGATGAAGGCGGCGGCCATGGCGAATTCCATGCTGAATTTCGCGTCGAGCGCATTCTGCGGATTGGTGTGGACGAGGTTGGTATATTGCGCCTTGTTGGCCTCCACCTCGATCTCCTCGACCTCATCGGCGTGAAAGGGGCTCTTCGCCAGCAGGGCGAAGACGCCATCGAGGGCGCGGTGCGCGCCGTAGCACATGGGAAAGAGCTTGAACCCCAGCCCGTGGCTTTCCAGCAGCCAGCGGCGATGAAACTGCGGGGGGCTGGTCAGGTCCGCCCGCCCCTTGGGCGAGATGGCCGCCAAAAACCCCAGTTGCGATTCCAGCGCATCCTCAGAGGCGGTCATCCCTGCTGCGGCGAGGCGCGCTGCGATCACGCCGCTCTGGGCCGCGCGGCCCGCATGGTAGGGCTTGGTCATGGAGCCGAAATTGGCGATCACGCCCGACGCCATGGAGGCGGCGATGGCGATGGCATGGGCGGCCTCGCCTGCCGAAAGCCCCCGCAGGCTCGCCGCCGCCGCCGCCGCTGCGATGGCGCCGAATGTGCCCGTGGGATGCCAGCCCTTCACATGGATGGGATCGGGATCCCGGGAGGCCAACTCGCCCCAGACCTCGAAGGCGGCGGCATAGGCGCAGATCATGGCCCGCCCGTCGCGCCCGAGGCTTTCGGCCTCCGCGAAAATGGCGGGCGCGATGGCGGCGGAGGGATGGGTGGGCTGGATGCCCACAAGGCCGACATCGTCATAGTCCTGCGCATGGCAGGCCACGCCATTCACCAGGGCTGCCGAGGGGCCGCTCTTGCGGGTGGCGCAGAGCAGGAGGCGCGCTTCCGCGTCTTCATGCTGGCCCACAAGGGTCTTGCGGACGCATTGCGTCACCTCATCGTTGCGTCCCAGTAGCACGGTCGCGACGAAGTCCGTGAAGCCGTTGCGGATCATCGGGGTGGAGGCGGCGGGCAGGTCCGGGTAGCGCAGATCCGAGATGAATTGTCCGATGTCCTGCGTCAGCGAGCCCATGACGTCTCCACATTCATGCTTGATCCGCAGAGGCGTGAAGCCTGCGGTGTTTGGTCCGGATATTCGCGGACCCTAGGAGGAGAGCAGACCACTGGCAAGGCGGGCATGGTTTCGTCGCGAGGCCCGGGCCTTCGCTGGCGCGCGCAACTCAGACACTTGGGCGCTGGCGGCGGCGTACCCAATTTCCGACTCCCCTTTTTCAGGGAAATATTTTAGCCTGCTGGACAAAATCTGAGGACTGCGGGAGGGATGATGAGATTCGGCATCTGGTCGCCAACCAATCCACGCGAAGGCGTGAGCCCGGTCGAGCTTTATCGCCAGCAGATCGAGGAGGTGCAGGTCGCGGAGGCCTGCGGGTTCGACCATATTTGGTTCTACGAACACCACCTCTCGCCCACCGGCCCCATGCCCTCGCCCAATCTGATGATCGCCGCCGCAAGCTCGGTCACGAACCGCATCCGGCTGGGCTCGATGGTCAATATCCTGCCCTATCGCAATCCGCTGATCCTCGCCGAGGAAGCGGCCATGCTCGACACCCTGACCGATGGCAGGCTCGATTGGGGCGTGGGGCGCGGCCTGAAGCCCCTTGAGTTCGACGCCTTCTGCGTGCCGCAGGCGCGCTCCCGGGAGATGTTCCTGGAGCATATGGAGGTCGCCAAGCGCATCTGGGCGGACGAAAACTTCGAGCACCACGGCGAATTCTACCACGTCAACAAGCAGACGCCCCTCACGCCGCCTTGCGTGCAAAAGCCCCATCCGCCGCTCTATGTCAGCGCGCAAAGCGAGGAGTCGCTGCGCTGGGCGGCGCAGAACGACACCCATTTCTGCCAGATTGATGCGCTCTATGAGGAATGCGAACGCGATCAGGTTTTCTATCGCAACGTGCAGATCGCCAGCGGCCACAAGCCCGAGCCGCGCATGGTCATTACCCGCGAGATCTATGTCGCCGAGACCGTGGAGCAGGCGCGGGAGGAGGCGCAGCCCTGGCTGCTGCGCTATTGGCAGCTCTGGCATCGTTACGCCCAGCTGACTTACGATGGCCTCATGCCCGACGAATATGAGAAATGGCGCCAGCGCGCGCCCATGCTCGCGAAGATGAGCTTCGAGGAGCTGAACGAGCGTGGCCTGATCATGATCGGCACAGCCGACCATGTGGCCCAGCGCATTCTCGAACATACCGACCGGTTGGATCTGGCGGCGCTGGCCTGCGTGTTCAAATTCGGCGGCATGCCCCAGGAGCGTCTGCTGGGCTCGATGCGGCTCTTTTCGGAAAAGGTCATGCCGCAGGTGAAGGCGGCTTTGAGCAACAAGAGCCGGGCATTCAACGCCGCCTGAGCGTGGCGAAAGCGATCAGCAGTTTTTTCAGCAGTAAGGTTAAAAAAGCACATATTCGTGTTTTGTTCAATTTTCGTTCTGACGCTTTTCCCAAGAAGAACATTCTTCCGCCAGGGCTTTTGTTCCATCCCTTTATTCGGCTCATGCTTATGGCTGGAGGGGATGAATCTGACGCAGACGGCCCCCATCCATCATGCGCCATTCTCTACTCATGTTGATCGCGCCATGGCGCCAGTGTAGCCTCATCCCAACAAGCCCGGAGCCCTCGCGGCCAGAACGCCGCCATAAGAGCCGGACAGGTTGAGGAACGCCATGGGCAAGCAGCAGAAGAAGCTCTTGTTGAACGCCTTTCATATGTGCTCGCCCAGCCAGCAATGGGCGGGCATGTGGACCCATGAGCGCGATCAGGGTCTGAATTATCATAGCCTGGATTATTACGTTGAACTCGCCAGGACCGCTGAGCGCGGTCTGTTGGACGGCATCTTTTTCGCCGATTCCATAGGCCTCATGGACAAATATGGCGGCGATAGCGCGGAGGCGATCCGCGCGGGCGCGATGGCGCCAATGAATGATCCCACCCTCGCCATCTCCGCCATGGCGCTGGTGACGGAACATCTGGGTTTTGGCGTCACGGCCAATTTGACCTTCGAACATCCCTTCATCATGGCGCGGCGGTTCTCGACGCTTGACCACCTGACGAAGGGCCGCATTGGCTGGAACATTGTGGCCGGCTTCGTCGATAGCGGAGCCCGGGCCATCGGGGAGGATCGAATCCGCGCCCATGATGAGCGTTATGATCTGGCCGAAGAATATATGGACGCCGTCTACAAGCTCTGGGAAGTGAGTTGGGACGACGATGCTGTGCAGCGGGATAGGGCTCAACAGGTTTTCGCCCGACCCGATGGCGTGCGCCGCGTCGATCACGAGGGGCCCTATCTCAAGATGTCCGCCGTGCATATGTGCGAGCCATCGGCCCAGCGCACCCCTGTTCTTTATCAGGCGGGAGCGTCCACACGCGGGCGCGCCTTTGCAGCCAGGCACGCTGAATGCGTTTTTCTCACTGGCTTCACAAAAGAGATGATCCGCGGGCGTGTGGATGAAATCCGCGCGCAAATGCGTTTGATTGGGCGCAATCCCGATGAGGTCGCGATGATCGTGGGTTGCACGGTCATCACGGCGGAAACGGATGAGGCGGCGCAGCAAAAGTATCTGGAGATCCGCGACTTCCTTGATGTGCGCGGAAGCCTTGCCATATTCTCGGGTCTCGCAGGCGTGGATTTCTCCAAATATGATCCGGATGATCCAATCGAATATCTCAAAAACGACGCCAATCAGTCCTTCATGGAAAGAATTACGATCCTGAGCAAGGGTCAGAAGTGGCGCGTGCGGGAGCTCACAGCTTTTGCGGCGGGCTCGCCCACCGCCGGGATCTTTCTTGTGGGCTCGCCAGCAACGGTGGCCACGCAAATGATCGAATGGGCTGATGATGCGGGGATCGACGGGTTCAATCTCGTGCGCACCATCGAACCCGAGGGTTTGGCGGCGGTCGTGGACCTCGTCGTGCCGGAATTGCAGAGGCGCGGCGCTTACAAGACCGAATATGCTGCGGGGACGCTGCGCAACAAACTCTTCGGCAAAGGTGATCGATTGTCGTTGGATCATCCAGGATTAAGCGCAGCGCGCAGGTCTTGAGTATATGGATAGGGCGAAGCGCAGGCGGTCCGATGAGGCTGCGCGCAAAGGGATGGGAGTGGTGAATGATTGGTAAATCAGCGGTTCGATTGGGCGTCGCCATTCTCTGTCTTTGTGCTGGCGCCACCGGTGCAGTAGCACAGGAACGCATCAAAATCGCTGTTGGCGGACAGCGCGGTGTTGGCGAGACCTTTTCTCCGGAGATTGGACAGAAGGCGGGGATTTTCCGCAAACATGGGCTTGAGCTTGAAGTCTTCTATACCGACAGTTCCGGCGAGACGATGCAGACCATCATCTCCCGTAGCGCGCAGATCGGCGTGGCGACGGGGCTTGCGGGCACCATGGGCTCCTTCTCCAAAGGGGCCCCTGTGCGGGTGATCGGCGCGAGTTTCACAGGCGGGAGCCAGCTTTATTGGTACGTGCGCGCGGACTCGCCCATCCGTTCCGTTCGCGATGCTGAGGGCAAGACGGTCTCCTATTCAAGCACGGGCTCTTCGGTTCATGCAGCCGTGCTCGCCCTCATGAAATATAGTGCCGTGAACATGAAGCCCACGCCGACGGGTTCATCGCCTGTCACCTTCGCCGCCGTGCTGAGCGGGCAGGTTGATGTGGGCTGGGCGGGCGCGCCCTTTGGCATCGAGGCCATGGAGAAAGGACAAATCCGCTCTGTCTGGAAAGCCAACGCCGTGCCGGAGCTGGATCAGCAGACGATCCGGGTGATGATCGCCAATTCCGAGGACTTGAAGGTGAAAGGCGATGTCTACGCCCGCTTTCTCGCGGGCTATGAAGAAACGCTCACCTGGGCCTACTCAACCCCTGATGGGCTGAAGGCCTATGCGGAGTGGGCTGGCTTATCCGAGGGGTCCGCCAAACGCGCTCTCGATGAGTTCTTGCCCAGAGCCGCGCTTGAGCCGCGCAGAATCATCGGAATTGAACAGGCGCTCGATGACGCCGTCGCCTTCAAATTTACGGCGTCGCGCTTGTCGGCGGCGCAGGTGGAAGAATTGATCCAGATCCCGCAGGCGCCTCATCCCCGATAGGGAGGGGGGCGGCTGTTGCGCCTGCGCGAGGCTTGTTCTTTTGATCGACTTTCATCAGGTCTGATCCCAGCCTCGCATGTTTGCGGGTAAACCGGTGAACTATTAAAACTTTGTAAACCAACAGATCGATTTCCGACTGGTTCGTGGGGCCCGATCATGATGCTCGGCGTTCAGGGTCGCTCCTGGATCACCTCTTGGTCACGTTGTGCGGAATTCGACTTTATCCCGGTTTGGCGGTGTTTTTTCTGGTCACGTATAGACTGCGATGGACGCTTCAAGTTCATCGCAAGCCAGAATTTCACCTGTTTGGTCCGCATTGTGACGTCTAAACTTTCCTTGCTGAGCACCGTTTCCAAGATTACGCATACTTTTGTGTGCGCAGAGTAGGTCTGCTTCTACTGTGAGTTTGCGTTGCGTTTTGGAGAGCGTTGTGAGCGTCATTGATATCAACACTCGTACGCGTTACGCGGGGAAGGGTCGCCCCGGCGCTTCGCCTCTCGTTGGCGCGGAGGCGGGCTTGGTGTCGGGACGTAATGGGACCTCTGATGTCGGTGACGGCTTCGCCGGGCAGCCCATCACTGATCGTCTTGGCGCTCGGTTACGCAGTTTGAATGAGGCTGTGCGCGAAGTCGGCGCTGGCGCCGCCCAGGGGCGCCCGGAGGGCGGAGCCGTCTCTCATGTCGCCGCGATGCTTCAGAAGATGCGCATTGCCTCCAACGAAGAACATGCGCGTGCTGATCGTCAGACACCATCCCAGTCAGATTTCAACTCCTGGCGTGATCAGATTGATCGCGCGAGGTCAGCGGTGCTGGGAAAATGCGAGGATGCAATGGGGAGGCCTGCCGCCCCCGATCTTGATCTCGGCCCCGTTGTCCCGGTCGCCTTGAATGACCGGGAGGTCCGTCATCCTCTTTGGCGAACCGCTGGCCTCGTTTTATTCGCCACGACTCCCACGGTTGGCTATCCCATGCGCAAGGACATCGCGCTTGGCGCTCTTGAGTCCGATGGCGATGTTGGCGATATGCTGGGACGTCAGATTGTCGTCAATATCCAGAGCGTTTCGTTCACCTGCAGGATCTCCCAAGAGGTCGTGGACGCCGTCAGGTCAGGACTTCTTCTGTCGAGCCTTGTGGGAACTGCGTTCCAGACGGCCATACGCAATTATTCGCTGATCGCGAATGGCGATGTGGTCGACGCTGTGTTTGATGGCTCAGTTCTGAACATCAGATATGTCGGCGACGCCACAAAGCCTCTTCTTGTTTTGGCTTTTAGCGAGGTTTCTCCTGCTGTCGATCTCTGGTCGACTGAAATCGATCATGGCGACGGCAAAGGCCCTGCGCTTCGCATCGTCGCGGCGCCAATTGATGGGGTCTTCACTGCGTTTTCGAGATCCTGTATTGCGGTTGATCGTCGTCCGTTTATCAACGATAATGCTGGCGGTGCGGCTGCAGATGGATCGGCAACGTCTGACGCGCCAGAGGTCAAGGATTATGCAGCGGCGTCTAGTGAGAGCGACAAACGCAGCATCATCGAACAGGCCGCCATGGCCATGATCAGAAACGCCAGGCGGACCCAGACGCCGGAGCAGTAAACTCCGACCCTTCGGTTGCCCTTTGATGACAAAAGCATCAAGAGGCCTTCCGCTTCCTCATGAAATAAGGGCTTTCTACCTCGCTTTCATCCGGAGCCCCAGGCGCTCCTAGTGGACAGAATCTAACACTTGGTGCCCTCTTTTGACAGCGGCGAT
>CAMDOY010000077.1 GCA_945903655.1 Rhizobium sp. Q54
GTGAACAGGTTTGAGGATCTCTATACCAAGGAACTGATCATAGCCGGGACGGCGGCCGCCAATGACACCGATCAGATCCCGAAAGTGATCAATGGGCTTCTGGGCACAAAGTTCAAACTGACGACCGGCTATCCCACAGGCAATGGCGTGAATCTCTCGATGGAGCGACGCGAGACTTACGGGCGTTGCGGCTGGTCATGGTCCAGCATCAAGGCCACTCATAACCATTGGATCGAGTCCGGGGAGTTGCGGATGTTGGTTCAGGTCGCTTTGAGCAAGCATCCGGACTTGCCACAGGTTCCCTTGATCGGAGAACTGGCCAGGACCGACGAGCAGCGCCAGATCCTGCGTGTCTTGTTCGCCAGTCAGGTTCTGGGCCGTCCCTTTTTCACCACGCCTGATGCGCCGCCAGAGCGCCTGGCGGCCTTGCGGAAGGCCTTTCTCGACACTCTGAACGACAAGCAGTTCATGGAGGAGGCGGAAAGGGCGAAGCTTGAGATTACGCCGGTCTCCGGCGCAGAGGTGCAAGCATTGGTCGCGGACATCTATAGCACGCCGCGCGACATCGCGGAGAAGGCGGGCGCCTTGATGCGCTGACCAGCGCGCCCGACGCTTGGCGCCGGGCGCAAATTCTCGTTTGAGGTTTCGTGGGTCTAAAGGGACGTCGCCAGAGAATCGCCCTTGAACGCCGTTTGCCCGCCATCAACCCGCAAATCCGTGCCAGTAATGAAGCTGGCTTGGTGGCTTGCCAGAAAGGCGGCCGCAGTCGCGACTTCCTCTACGGTGCCAGTGCGGCCTAACACCTGCCCGCGTCCGCGAACGCTGTTTGCTTTTTCGCGCGTGCCATAGCGACGCAGCGAGCGTTCTGTATCAATGGGGCCAGGGGAGATGGTGTTTGCGCGAATATTGTCGGGGCCATAATCGATGGCCAGAACCTGTGTGAAATGAATCACCGCCGCCTTGGTGGAGCAATAGGCCGAGCGTCCGGGCAGCCCAAAATGCGCGAAGCTTGAAGCGATGTTGACGACGGCGCCGCCGCCTGCGGCGCGCAGGTGTGGCATGGCGTATTTGCACATCAGGAACACACCGGTGAAATTGACGTCGAGCGCTCGCCGCCAGGCGTCAATGTCCAGCTTTTCAACATTTCCGTCGGGAGTGACCGTCGCGGCTGCGTTCACCAGCGTGTCCAGTTTCCCGAAGGCGGAAACAGCCGCCGCTGCGGCTTGTTCACAGTCCAGCGGGTTGCTGGCGTCGACCCGGTGCGCTGCAGCCTTTCCGCCCATGTCGCGGATCGCCTGGGCGATGGCCTGCGCCTTCTCCAGGGATACATCGCAGACCATCACGGCGGCGCCTTCCGCCGCAAAGCGCAGCGCAATGCCCCCGCCAATCTCTCCGCCTCCGCCGGAAACCAGCGCAACCCTATCCTGCAAGACCATTATTGCTCTCCCCACGCCTTTCGCACCCCGAATCATGTCCCGGTTCAGGATCATGCTTCACCATCTTCAATTCGGTCGCCGAGCACAATCCAATGATGCTTGCGCCCAGCATCGCTTCAAGCGCTTAGGGGGATGTGCGGGTGATCCCGGATTAAAGTGCGGGGAGCTGATGGATTTCCGGCCTGTCGCCTCTCCCGCGCCGCGCTGGCGTCCTTCGCTCCGTCGTGGCATGGTTGGTCAAAACAAGATCAAATCAGGAGGCGCTCATGTCCTGGGCGAAAGTTGCCGCGGTCGCCAGCGGATGGCTGGTTTGTGGGTCCCTGGCCTGGGCGCAGGCTCCGGCGGAGTTTTATCGTGGCAGGACGATCAACCTCATCGTCACTTCCACCCCCGGTGGCGATTATGACAATCGCGCGCGCCTGGTCGCCCGCCATATGGAAAGACATATCGACGGCCAGCCCAAAATCGTCGTTCAGAACATGCCAGGCGGCGGGGGCCTGCGCGGGATCAATCATATCTATCGGATCGCGCCCCGCGATGGGACGGTGATCGGCGCCATTGATCAGCAGGCGCCCCTGGCGCAGGCCTTTGGCGAGAAGGGCGTTGAATATGATCTTTTGAAGTCGTCCTACCTCGGCAACACCACGAGTTCGCCCATCGTCCTCGTCTCCTGGCATAAATCGTCCGTGAAGACCTTCAGGGACGCATTGGAAAAGGAACTGGTCATTGGCGCCACGGGCGCAGGCTCGGCTTCCGTTCAGGTGCCGCTGATGATCAATGCCCTCATCGGCTCGAAATTTCGCGTGGTCTCCGGCTATCCCGGCGGCAATGAGATCTACATGGCTATGGAGAATGGCGAGGTTGAAGGCCGGGCGACGCAGAACTGGTCCGGCTGGAAATCCCAGAAGCCGGACTGGCTGCGGGACAAGAAGATCAATCTGCTCGCCCAGGCTGGCGCGAGAAAACATCCGGAATTGCCCGATGTGCCCTTGCTCGCTGATTTCGCCCGGTCTGACGAGGATCGCCAGGTCCTGGAGATCTATTTCGCCACCGCCGATATGGCCCGGCCACTCTGGGTGGGCCCGGATGCGCCAGCGGATCGGGTCGCCGCCCTGCGTAAAGCCTTCGACGCAACGATGACCGACAGGGACTTCATCGAGGAGGCGCGCAAGATCAATATTGACGTGGAAGCCACCGGCGGCGCCGAGGTGCAACGCATCGTCGCGCGCATCCTGGGGGCTCCGGCCCGGGTGCTTGATCGGGCGCGGAAGTTTTCAGAAAGCCAATAGTTTCTCTGACCGGGAACCGCCTCGCGCCGCCGCATCAATTCTTTTTGATCCCAGACGCCGCCAGCGCCCATGGGCGTCTATGGACAGCTTGGAGCCCCGCCTTTAGCGTGGAGAGGTAGGTTTGCGCCATTCTGGATTGTTGAAAGGCGCCCGCCGCCAATGCTCCCTTCGCCCTTCAGGACCGCCAATCACCTAGCGGCCTGACCCATTGGAAATGACATGAAGGCGATCAAGCACTTTCGGAATGTCTGCCTCGGCGTCTGTTTAATCGCGGGCTCCGTCTATTATGGGGGAATCCCGGGTTTCGTGCTGGGGGCCCTGGGCATCGGGCTCATCATTCACTCCACCAATGCCCCAAAAAGCGAGTGAGCGCACTTTTTGGTCGGCTTGATGAGCTTTCCGGGAATTGGGCGGCTGCGATCAGTGGCGCGCCGTACGCGATAAGGCGCTTGCCTTCCCCTCTTCAATCCGTAGGATCGGCCTCCTGAAATACTGGGAGGATTTTCATGGACAAGGCCCCATCTGGCGTCAATCGCCGCAAGTTTCTGACCGCCGCCGCCGTCTCCGGCGCCGCTGTGGCTGCGACGCCCCCTGGACCCACAGGAGAGGCCGCCGCCCTGGGAGTCGCCACCCCCGCCTTACCGCCCACCGCCGCCCAGATGGAGGCGGAGATCGGCCAGCCCACGAAAATCGCCGTCACCATGGCGGAGCCGGGCGGGCGTCCGGGCTCCGATTTCATGGTGGATGTGCTGCGCGCGCTCGACATCGAATATGTCGCGACAAACCCGGCCTCCAGCTGCCGGGGTCTGCATGAATCCATCAACAATTACGCGATGAACAAGAAGCCGGAGCTTCTGACCGCGACCCATGAAGAAATCGCCACCGCTATGGCCCATGGCTACGCCAAGGTCGCCAATCGCCCCATGGGCCTGCTGTTCCATGGCACTGTGGGCATCCAGCACGCCACCATGGCCTTCTACAACGCCTGGTGCGACCGCGCGCCCATGCTCATCATGTCCGGCAACCATCTGGACGCGGCCCATCGTCCGCCCGGCGTGCCAACCACCCATGCCGCTCAGGATCCGCTCGCCATCGTGCGCGATTTCACCAAATGGGACGATCAGCCAGCCTCCCTTCAGGCTACGGCGGAATCGCTCTTTCGCGCCCACAAGATCACGATGACGCCGCCCTATGGCCCTGTGGCCGTCTCGCTTGACGCGCATCTGCAGGAAGGCGTTGCAGGCAAGGACCTCAAGATCCCCAGATTGTCCCGCACCTCGGCTCCCACGGGCGATTTGGATTCAGTGAAAGAAATCGCCCGCCTCATGGCGAGCGCCCAGAACCCCGTCATCGTGGTCGATCGCGGCGCTCGCAGCCATCGTTTTCAGCCGCTGCTGGTGGAGCTGGCGGAATTGCTGGGCGCCCCGGTCGTTGATCAACTGGGTCGTCAGAATTTCCCGAGCCGTCATCCGCTCAACGGCACGGACCGCGCGCGTGGGACCATCGGCGCCGCCGATGTGATCCTCGGGCTCGAACTCGCCGATTTCTGGGGCATTGTGAACAGCTATTCGGATATCGCCGAGCCCAAGCAGGGCCGTCGCCTGAAGGACAGCGTGAAGCTGCTCAGCATCAATTCACGCGAAGTCTTCATGAAGGCGAATTATCAGGATTTCCAGCGTTACCAGGATGTGGATCTGGCGATCCCCGCCGATGCGGAGGCGACCCTTCCGTCGTTGATTGAAGCGGTGAAGTCGGCGCTCACACCCGAAGGGCGCGCGGCGGCGGAAAAGCGCGCCAAGACTTTCGCCGAGGCGGGCGTCAAACAGCGCGAGCGTTTCATGAGCGTGGACGCCCTCTATGGTTGGGACGCTTCGCCGATATCCACAGCGCGCCTGTCCGCCGAAATGTGGGCGGCCATCAAGGAACATGATTGGGCGCTGGTGTCACGCGACGTGCGCCTCAGCAACTGGCCGCACCGCATGTGGAATTTTGACAAGCCCTATCACTACATCGGGGACTCCGGCGGGGCCGGCCAAGGCTATGGGCTTGGCGCGGCTGTGGGCGCGGCCCTCGCCCATCGCGAGCACAAGCGGCTGGTCGTCAACATTCAGGGCGACGGCGACATGATGTATGGCCCGGGCGGCATCTGGACGGCGGCCCATCACAACATTCCGCTGCTCACCATCATGCACAATAACCGCGCCTATCATCAGGAAGTGATGCATGTGCAGCGCGTCGGCAACTGGCGTGATCGCGGCGTGGGCCGCGCCGCCATTGGCACCACCATCGAGAAGCCCTTCATCAACTTCGCGATGATGGCGAAGTCCATGGGCGTGGAAGGCATCGGGCCTATTGGGGATCCCAAGGAATTGGGACCCGCCTTGAAGCGCGCCGTGCAGGTGGCCAAGGCGGGCGAGCCCGTGCTCGTCGATGTCCTGACCCAGCCCCGTTGAGGAGACGACAAATGAAAAAGACGTCGCTCGTTCTGGGCTTTTCGCTTCTTCTTGCCAGCGCGGCTCCTGGTGTGGCCGCTGACGCCGCGCGCGGCCAGGAGATCTATATGAAGACTGGATGCTACCAGTGCCATGGCACGGTGGGGCAGGGCGCCAATACGGGGCCGAAGCTCGCGCCCGAGCCTCTGCCGTTGGAAAGCCTCATCGCCTTCGTGCGCAACGCCGCCGCCACCGCCATGCCCGCCTATAGCGCCAAGATGGTGAGCGATGCGGAGATGGCGGACATCCACGCCTATCTCGGGTCCATCAAGCCGCCGCCCCAGCGCAAGGACGTGCCGCTCCTGAACAACCCCTGAAACCAGAAACGCCGCGGGATTTCTGCGGCGTTTCCTTTATGATGCATTGCAAGCGCCCCGCCGGGGGCTTCGGCGTCACCTTCATGATGTAATTGGTTGCGCTCTGGTGGATCAGAAGGCTCTGTCCATCCCGCGTCACATGCCCATTGCGGTGAATGCCCGCATAGATATTGCCTGACGCGATGGGGAAGCTCTGGAATGTCTCGGTCTTGGGGTCGAAGCGCACGAGCATGTCAGGCCGCACGCCCGATTGCGCGAGTGCGATGGTTGGCGCGCTTAACAGGGCGATCAGGCTTGCGGCGCGAAGAAACGTGACCTTCTTCATGATTTGCCTCCGGGCGTATTTATTTGTGCGGACGCCGGGGGCCCCTGAACAAATTTACCATAATCGTTTACGGAGCGAAGGCGCCACGCTCTCGCGCTTCGGGTCTGCGGCGGGTCAGTCCCCCGCAATGTCCCTCGCCCGCGCAATGACCTCTGGCGACGAAGCGTAGATATCGGCGATTCGTTTCGCCACGGCGGCGCCGTTATCGGGGCCAATCAGCAGTCGCTGCTTTTCCGCATCCGCCAGAAATTCCGGGTCCTTCATCGTGGCGTCGAACGCGGCGCGGAGCGCATTGACCCGGTCAGCCGGGACGGCTTTCGACACAAGGAAGGGGCGCCCGATCTCCGCCCCCGACACCAGAAGCCGGAAGGTCTGCTTCTTGGTATCGCTGTCGAGAAAATCCTGCGCCCATGGAATGTCTTGGGGCATGTCGGGGGGGATGTTTTTCGAAAAGCGGACGTGAATGTCGATCTTCTTCTCGCGCAACCATTCCAGCGGCAGGCTCGTCCAGGAGCCACAATCGCCATCAAGCTCGCCACTCTCGATGGCGATCTTCTTGTCGGCGGAGCCCGGATAGCCCTGCACCATCTTCAGCTTAACGCCGAACAGCATGAGCAGCATCCGGTCATCAAGATAGGCCGAGGTGCCCACGCCCGTGTTGCCAAACACCACATTGTCCCGCGCCAGAAAAGCTTTCCAGTCGCGCATGCTCCGGGCGTGCCAGGTGAAACACACGCGCACGTCCTCGCTGATATTGCCGATCCAGGAGAAGTTACGAAAATCGATGGGCGTCTTCTGCGGCGCTGTGAGGGAGCCCAAGATCAACCCGGGGTTGAAGGTCACCATCGTCGCGCCGTCAGGCGCCGCGCCAGCATCGAGATATTGCAGGGATTTCAGGCTGGCGGCGCCGGGCATGTTCTGCACCACCACATTGGGGACGCCGGGGATATGTTTGCTGATGTGCCGGGCGAGCAGGCGGCCATATTGGTCATAGCCGCCGCCGGGCGAGAAACCGACGATGATGCGCACCTGCTTGCCGCGATAGAAGCTCTCCACATCCTGCGCTGTCGCGGGGCTGATCAAGCTGATGAGAAAAACTGAAACGACAAGTAATGCGCGCATCCTGATCTGACGTCCCCTCCCGGTATCTTGTCTTTTCATACCATGATCCCGACCGGCGGGAAGCCGGACGGGCGCGCGCAAAAGTCTTGGGTTGCGGGCGCTACCCCGCCCTCGTGCCGGTCTCCACCATGGCCGCCCGCACCCTCTGGGGGGTGAAGGGGGCGCTGCGCAGGCGCACGCCCGTGGCGTCGAAGACCGCATTGGCGAGCGCCGCCGCCACTGGCGCGATGGCTGCCTCGCCAGCGCCGACGGGACGCTGGTCGGGCCGATCGATGAGCGCGATGTTCAAGGCGGGTACATCGGGGAAGGTGATGACCTGATAGCTCGACCAATCCACAGCGGTGATGCGCTCGCGGTCAAATCGGGTCTCCTCAAACATGGCGCGCGACACGCCCTGAATGATGCAGCCCTCGATTTGCGATTTCACGCTGTCGGGCGAGATGATCTGTCCGCAATCATGGGCGCAGCTGACCCGGGTGACGCGGATGGCGCCGCTCGCCCGGTCCACCTCCACATCCATGGCCATGCCCACATAGGTCTCATTGCCCTTGTAGTGGGTGAAGGCCACGCCGCGCCCCTTGCCATCCCGGCGCGGCTCCACGCGCGCTTGCCAGCCATGGAGTTCGGCGGTCTTCTTCAGCACATCGATGGAGCGCGGGTCCTTCAGATAGTCGAGGCGGAAGGCGAGGGGATCCTTGCCCGCCGCCAGCGCCAGCTCGTCCATCATGGTTTCTACCGCCATGAGATTGGCGAGCTTGCCCGGCGCCCGCAGGGGCGAGGTGCGCACGGGCGTGTCCTTCACATAATGCAGGACAGCTTCCATGTTGGGGATGTCATAGGTCGGTATGGCGCCGATGCTGATGGATCCGGTAGAAATGCCCTGCATCTGCGGCAGGCCCGCGAGCTGCGGCGACACCAGCGGCACATTCGGCAATTTGGGCGTCAGACGGGGCACCCACATATGCGCCCGCCAAGTGGAGATCTTGCCCTCCTTGTCGAGGCCCGCCTCGATGGTGAGGGTCTGCGGGGGCCCCTTGGGGTCCCAGGCCAGCTCATCGGCGCGCGACCATTGCACCCGCACGGGCTTGCCCACGGCGCGCGACAGAATGGCGGCGTCGATGGCTGCATCGTCGTGCCCGTTCATGCCATAGCAGCCGGCGCCGTCGAGATAGATCTGCCGCACCTTGCCCTTGGGCAATTGCAGAATGCCCTCGAAGGCCTCGGCGAATTTATGGGTGCCCTGGGAGGCCGTCCAGATCGTGGCCTCGCCGTCCCTCACATCTGCGATGGCGCAGGAGGGGCCGAGGGAGGCGTGCGACTGCATGGGCCAATAGAAGTCAGCCGTCAGTTTCTTCGCCGTCTCCGGCCAGGCCTTGTCGAAGTCGCCCTTCTTCTCGGCCACCTCGTCCTTGTCGCGCGGGCCGGAGCTGCGCAGATAGGTCTGCGCCTCGGCGCTGGTGGTGACGATGCCGCCGCCCTCCCATTGGGCCTTCAACTGGCGGGCGGCCTTTTCCGCGTGCCATTCGCGCTCGGCGACCACGCCCAGATAATCCTTGATGCGCACAACCTTCACGCCGGGGATATCGGCGATGGAGGCTTCATCGACGCTCGCCAGTTTGGCGCCGGGGCGCGGCGGATAGACCGAGCGCCCATGCAGCATGCCCTCGACGGCGAAATCATGCATCCACACATGGCTGCCCGTCGCCTTGCCCGGCATGTCCGGGCGGCGCACATGCTTGCCCACATATTTGTACTCGGAGGGCTTGCGGCGGGGCGCCTTTGGGTCAAGCTCCAGATTGAACTGGCTGTCGGCGAGCAGGGCCGCGAAGGTGACGCCAGCGCCGCCCTTCTTCGGGCGCACCTCGCCCTCCGCCGTATCAAGCTCCGCCTCGGGCAGGCCCAGTTTCTGCGCGCCCAGCTTGATGAGCGCGGCCCGGGCGGTGGCGGCGGCCTGGCGGGTCTGCACGCCGCCGCGCATCATGCCATTGGAGCCGGAGGTGGATCCCTGATCCGGCGTCAGATGGGTGTCGCCCTCGATCATGGCGATGCGTTCGATCGGGATGCCCAGTTCATCGGCGACGATCTGCGGCAGGGCGATGCGGTGGCCGGTGCCAAGGTCCACCTTGCCGGAATAGAGCATGACGCCCCCATCCGCCTTGATGACGAAATAGGAATCGACCTGCTTGGCGTTGACGCCCCGGCTTTTGGGCGGGGCGCCCGGCAGGTTTTGCGCAGAGGCGGAGCCATTCATGGCGTAGGCCACGACAAGGGCGCCGGAGCCCGAGAGGAAAGAGCGGCGATTGAGCGACAGGTTCATGGCGGCCTCCCTCACTTGGCGCTGGCGGCGCGCAGGGCCGCTTTGACGATACGATCATGGGCGCCGCAGCGGCAGACATTGGCCGCCAGCGCATCGCGCACCTGTCCGGAGGAGGGCGCCTTCGTCTTGTCCAGAAAGGCAGCGGTCGTCATCACCATGCCATTGGTGCAATAGCCGCATTGGGCGGCCTGCTCCTCGATGAAGGCGGCCTGCACCGCATGGGGTTTTTGCGGCGTGCCCAGCCCCTCGATGGTGGTGATCTTGCCCTTGGCGGCGGAGATGGGCGTGAGGCAGGAGCGCACCGCCTCCCCATCGATGATCACCGTGCAGGCGCCGCATTGACCGAGGCCGCAGCCATATTTGGCGCCGGTCAGGCGCAGGTCGTTGCGCAGCACATAGAGCAGTGGCTCCTGGGGATCATGGACATCGATGGATCTGGTCTGTCCATTCACATCAAGCGCATATCTGGCCATTGGCGATCTCCCGAATTTTTTGTCAGTTTAGCCGTCTGTCGCGGGGAAACAAGGGACGCCAGGGCACGCAAGTAAATTTGATTGGGTAGTAGAAGCGCTCAAGTTCCGTCTGCATGGGCACATAGGCGTTGCCTCAAGTCCTATGACGTTTATCTTCGCTGAACCCCCATGGGATTGTCCCTCTCAAATCGCGAGGCCGCCATGTCCGCATCACCACGTCGCCGCATCTGCCTGATGATGGGCCCCGGCACCCTGCCCAGCCAGGGCCGCGACCGGATGGACCTCACCCATTACAACGCCAAACTCAGCGGCAAGCCACGCCTCACCCCGCGCGAAATGGTCGCCGCCGTTCCCGAGATCGAGGATATCGCGCAGATCGTCCATGACGACGAGGGCGCTAACGAGCAGGCCACCCATGAGGACCTGCGGTGCTTGTCCCGCAAGATCAGCGGCATCCTCGCCCGCAGGGATGTCGATGGCCTCGTCTACATCCAGGGCACCAATACGCTGGAGGAGACCGCCTATTTCCTGAATCTTACGGTGCGCAGCGACAAGCCCATGGTGGTGGTGGGCGCCCAGCGTCCCTTCACCGCCATCAGCACTGACGCCCATCTCAACCTCGTCAACGCCATCCGCGTGGCGGCCTGCGAGGAGGCGCGGGGCAAGGGCGTCGTCACCGTCACCAATAGCGAGATCAACGCCGCCCGCGACGTGACGAAGACCTCGACCTATCAGGTGCAGACCTTCCAGAGCCGGGACCTCGGCGTGCTCGGCTACGCCGACGCCGACCGCATCGTGTTCTATCGCGCGCCCCTGCGCCGCCACACCACCCAATCGGAATTCGACATCATGGCCATAGAGGCCCTGCCAGCGGTGGAGGTGCTCTATCCCCACACCGGCAGCAACCCCGGACTGCCCCGCGCGGCGGTGGCCCTTGGGGCGCGGGCGTTGGTCATTGCGGGCGTCGGCGCCGGGGCGCTGGGGTTGTTCACGGAGGAGCTGAAGACTCTTGTGGCGGAGGGCGTGATCGTCGCCCGCAGCGCGCGGGTGGGCGAGGGCCGGGTGCTCGCCATCGGCAACACCCATGAGGAGGGCATGATCGCCACCGACAACCTCAACGCCCAGAAGGCGGCGATCCTTCTGGCGCTGGCCCTGACGAAAACGCGGGACCCCCGGGAGTTGCAGCGGTTTTTTGATGAATATTGAGGGGTTTCACCCCGCAACAGGCGCCGTCTTGAAATGGCACGCCACCGCATGCCCCGGCGCGATCTCCAGCAGTTCGGGCTCGACCTGACGGCAGATCGCCTCCGCCATGGGACAGCGGGTGTGGAAGCGGCAGCCTGCGGGGGGCGCGATGGGGCTGGGGGTCTCGCCGGTGATCAGGGTGCGGGTGCGGCGGCGGGTGGGGTCGGGAACCGGCACCGCCGAGAGCAGCGCCTGGGTATAGGGGTGCGCGGGCGTGGCGAAGAGGGTTTCGCGCGACGCTACCTCCACCATCTTGCCCAGATACATGACCGCGACCCGGTGCGAGATATGCTCCACCACCGACAGGTCATGGGCGACAAAGAGATAGGCGAGGCCTAGATCCCGCTGCAGGTCGCTCAGCAGATTGATCACCTGCGCCTGAATGGAGACGTCCAGCGCGCTCACGGGCTCGTCGCAGACGATCAGTCCGGGATTCACCGCCAGCGCCCTTGCGATGCCGAGGCGCTGGCGCTGGCCGCCCGAGAATTCGTGGGGGAAGTTGCGCATTTGCTCGCGCCGCAGGCCCACCCGTTCGAACAGCTCGGCCACCCTTCGGTCCAGCCCGGCGCCTTCCGCGAGGGCGAAATTCACCAGCGGCTCGGCCACGATGTCGCCCGCCCGGTGGCGCGGGTTGAGGGAGGAAAAGGGATCCTGAAAGATGATCTGCAGATTGCGCCGCAGGGGCCGCATCTGGCTCTCGGAAAGATGGGCGATGTCCTGGCCGCGCAGCTCGATACGCCCCGAAGTGGGCTCGTTGAGGCGCACGATGCAGCGCGCCACGCTCGACTTGCCGCAGCCGCTTTCCCCCACCAGCCCCAGCGTCTCGCCAGCGGCGATGCCGAAGGAGACGCCATCCACCGCCCGCACGAAACGCGGCGCCTCCAGAAAGCCCCGTGAGGTCGGATAGTATTTGACGAGGTCTTTGACTTCGAGGAGCGGGGCGTCAGAGGACATGGGCGTCCTCATCCGCACGCCAGCAGGCGGCTGCGTGGGGGGATGCTGACGCCGCCCCCCGCTCCCGCCAGTCAGGATAGGCTTCCGCGCATTGGGCCTGCGCCAGATCGCAGCGGGGCGCGAAACGGCAGCCATGGGGCATGGCGCGCGGGGAGGGCACCATGCCCGGGATCTCCGGCAGCCGGGCGCCCCGCTCGGTCCCGCGCCCGAGCCTTGGCGCCGAGCGCAGCAGGCCCCGGGTATAGGGATGCAGCGGGCGGGTGAAGAGCGCCTCCACGGGCCCCTCCTCGACCTTGCGGCCCGCATACATGACGATGGCCCGCTCGCAGGTCTCCGCCACCACGCCAAGGTCATGGGTTATGAGGATGATCGCCATGCCCAGCCGGTCCCGCAGATCGAGCAGCAGATCGAGGATCTGCGCTTGCACGGTCACGTCCAGCGCAGTGGTGGGTTCGTCGGCGATGAGGATCTGCGGCGAGCGTGACAGGGCGAGGGCGATCATGACCCGCTGGCGCATGCCGCCGGAGAGCTGGTGGGGGTAGTCGTCGAGGCGCCGTGCGGGTTCGGCGATGCGCGCCAGCTCCAGCAGATGCAGGGCCCGCTCCCGCGCCTCGCGTGGGCTGGCGTCATCGAGCCGCACCGCCTCGGTGAT
>CAMDOY010000078.1 GCA_945903655.1 Rhizobium sp. Q54
TGGCGCGGTGCATAGAGGAAATCTGCGCCCCGCGCAAGGCGTTGCTCAGCTTTTAGCGTCAAAGGCGGCGATCGCCGGGTTTGGCGGCGTCCAGCAGGCGCAATTGCACCCGCTCGCCACCGCCCCAGCGATCAATGGAAAGGCTGCCCGCCAGGTGCATGGGCTCGCCCCGCGCGGCCATGATCGCCCGGCCCAAAGGCTCGGCGGCCTGTCGGAAGGCGATGGCGTTGAGCATGGCGCCATCGCCCGATTTCGCCCGCACCCGCAGATGGCCCTGCCCCACCTCGCCCGCATCGATGATTCGGTGGGCGGGGAAGGCGAAGGTCGGTTCGGGATTGCCGGAGCCGAAAGGCCCGGCCTGTTCGATCATCTCGATCACCTGCGGACGCGCCCCGCCAGCGGTCAGGGCCGCGTCGATCATGAGGGCGTCGTCGGCCCGGGCGCCGTCCACATAAAGGGTCAGGCGCTGCTCCAGAAAGGCGCGGAAATCGCCGAGCCGATCCCGCGCGATAGTGATTCCCGCCGCCATGGCGTGACCGCCGCCCTTGACCAGAATCCCCTCCTCGACGGCGGCGCGCACGGCGCGGCCGAGATCAACCCCGGGGATGGAGCGGCCGGAGCCAGTTCCAATTTTCCCATTCAAAGCAATGGCGAAGGCAGGTCTCTTAAAGCGTTCTTTCAAGCGCGAGGCCACCAATCCGACCACACCGGGGTGCCAGCCCTCCTGGGCAGTGACCACCACGGCGCCATGTTCCTCCACCCCAAGGCTGGCGAGCGCCTCGGCCTGCGCCTCCTCCACCGCCACCATCTCGATGGCCTGGCGCTCGCGGTTGAGGCGGTCGAGTTCGGCGGCCACGCGCCCGGCCTCGATCTCGTCCTGAAGCATCAGCAGCTTGGCGCCCAGCGCGGCGTCGCCGATACGCCCGCCCGCATTGATGCGCGGCCCGATGACGAAGCCAAGGTGATAGCAGCTGGGCGGGCCCGAGGCGCCAGCGCAGTCGAAGAGCGCGCGCAGTCCCACCCGCCCCCGCCCGCGCATGACCGCAAGGCCCTTGGCGACGAAGGCCCGGTTGAGGCCCTTGAGGGGGACCACATCGGCCACCGTGGCCAGCGCCACCAGGTCAAGGCGAGAGAGCAGGTCGGGCTCGGGGCGGGCCTTGGTCCAGAAGCCGGAGCGGCGCAGGCGCCGGTTGAGGCCCACCAGGGTCATGAAGGCGACGCCAGTGGCGCAGAGGGTGCCGAGGCCCGACAGATCGTCCTGCCGGTTCGGATTGACCAGCGCCGCCACCGGGGGCAGCTCCTCGGGCGCCTGATGGTGGTCGAGCACCACCACATCCATGCCCAGCTTGGCCGCTTCCGCGAAGGGTTCGAAACTCGTGGTGCCGCAATCCACCGTCACCAGCAGGGAGGCGCCCTGCCCGGCCAGCGCCTTGATGGCCTCCGTATTGGGCCCGTAGCCCTCGAAGATGCGGTCGGGGATATGGATGATGAAGGGGATGCCGCAGGCCTCCAGATAGCCCGCCACCAGCGCGCTGGAACAGGCGCCGTCCACGTCGTAATCGCCGAAGACCGCGACGGTCTCGCCTTTCTCGATGGCGTGGGCCAGCCGGTCGAGGGCGGGCTCCATGTCCTGCATCACATGGGGGTCGGGCATGAGGGCGCGGACCGTGGGGTCGAGATAAGCGGCGACCTCTTCCGGCGCCACGCCGCGCCCGGCGAGCACGCGCGCCAGCAAATCGGAATGGCCGTAGAGCTGGGTCATGGCCTGCGCGCGGCCCTGCCCCTCGAGATCGAGACGGTCGCGCCAGGGCCGTCCGGTCACGGAAGCCTGAACATCGAGAAAGAGACGGCGGGGCGTTGGCATGGCCCAGTGCTAGCACGGGCTGGGCAGGCTGCGAAGCGGTTCAGCGTTTTGCTGTGGCTACGGGCGGGGACTTGGGTGTGACTTGGGGCTTGGGCGAAGCCGCAGTCTCGACCACCACAAGGGGCGACTTCCCCCGGCGGTTGGCGCGCTCGATGGCCGCGAGCTGGCTGTTTTTCGAGCCAGCCTTCGCGAGGCTGGCGAAATCGCGGGGGGAATGCCGGGATCCGCCCCCGCCCCGATAGACCATGAGTCCCTCGGTGGTCACCACCACATCGCCGGAGCGCAGGGTGGGATCGTTGAGGAAGGGGCCGAGGGGGCCTGCGCCCACCGGGGGCGGCTCGACCTTCTCGGGCTTGCCGCTCTCCTCGAAGGCGCGGGCGGACCGCCCATAACCCTGCCCCTCCCCCGCGCGCAGCCCCTGCTCACGCCGGGGCCATGTGCGGGAGACGCCCCGCGAGGTCGGCGCATAGGCCGCCGCCTGCGGCTGGAAGCCCCCAAACAGCGCCTCAAAGAAATTCTGCGCCATGGCGGGCGCAGGCGCGGCCATGAGCAGCGCAAACGCAAGCATGAAGATGGCCCCGGGCGGGGCCAGAGAGAAACAGATGGGCTGAGGCGGCATCGCGAACGTCCAGGTGGATGTCCGGGATAAGCCTCAGGGGGCGGGAAGGTTGCGCTTGTGTGGGCAAACAAAAAAAGGCCGCCCCACCGGGCGGCCCTTCCCTACGCCAAAGCGCAGACCTCTCAGAACTTGCTCATCTCGCGATGCTCGGCCTGAATCCGGCGCACCGTGCCGGTGACGGAGCGGTAGATCACCGTCTCGGTCTCGATCACGTCCTTGCCGAAGCGCACGCCTTTCAGCAGGGCGCCATCGGTGACGCCGGTGGCGCAGACGATGACGTCGCCGGAGGCCAGCTCCCGCATGTCGTATTTCTTGGTAGGATCCTTGATGCCCATCTTGAAGGCGCGCTCGCGCTTGGCCTCGGTGTCGAGAATCAGGCGACCCTGCATCTGGCCGCCGACGCAGCGCAGCGCGCCCGCCGCCAGCACGCCCTCGGGAGCGCCGCCGGTGCCGATATACATGTCCACGCCCGTCTGGGCGGTCTGGGCGGTGAAGATCACGCCCGCCACATCCCCATCGGTGATGAGCCGCACGGAGGCGCCTGCGCGGCGAATGCCCGCGATGATATGGTCATGGCGGGGACGGTCGAGCACCAGCACGGTGATCTCGCCGGGCTTCACGCCCTTGGCCTTGGCGAGAGAGCGCACATTCTCCTCGGCGGACATGTCGAGGTCCACCACGCCGGGGGCGTAGCCCGGGCCGATGGCGATCTTGTCCATATAGACGTCGGGCGCATTGAGCAGGGTGCCGCCCTGGGCCATGGCCATCACGGCGATGGAGCCGGGCATGTCCTTGGCGCAGAGGGTGGTGCCTTCCAGCGGGTCCACGGCGATGTCGACGCGCGGGCCGGTGCGGGTGCCAAGGCGCTCGCCGATGAAGAGCATGGGCGCCTCATCGCGCTCGCCCTCGCCGATGACCACGGTGCCGTCGATGGGCAGGCGGTTCAGCTCGCGGCGCATGGCGTCCACGGCGGCCTGGTCGGCGGCCTTCTCGTCGCCCCGGCCCCGCAGGCGCGCAGAGGCCACGGCGGCGCGCTCGGTCACGCGGACGAGTTCGAGCGTCAGGATGCGCTCGATGATCTTTTCTTCCTGGATGACGAGATCGGGCATGGCGTTCCTCTGGCCTGGGAATAGGGGCGCGCTAGTCGCGCTCGATTCGGATGACTTGCGGGCGTTCGGCGATATAGCCGTCCTTGACGACGGCTTCCAGCACCTCCCGGATCGTCGTTTCGGAGGTGGCGTAGGTCATCAGGATGACCGGCACCACCCCATTGGGGCTGACTTCGCCGGGCTTGGCGGGGCGGCTGCGCTGCACGATGCTCTCCAGCGAGATCTGGCGCTCGGCCATGCGGGTGGCGATGGCGGCGGCGGCGCCCGGCCGGTCATGAACCGACAGGCGGATATAATAGCCGCCTTCGTGGCGCTGCATGGGCAGGCGTGTGGCGGTCTCGAGATCGGCCACCGGCAGGCCGAAGGGGGCCGAGCGGATGCCCTTGGCGATATCGGCGATATCGGCCACCACGGCGGAAGCGGTGGCGTCGCCCCCTGCCCCCGGGCCCACCAGCGTCAGCTCCTTCACAGCGTCCGCGTCGATGGTGACGGCGTTGGTGACGCCCATGACCTGCGCAACAGAGGAGGATTTGGGGATCATGGTGGGGTGGACGCGCTGCTCGATGCCGCCCGCCGTGCGCTGGGCCACGCCCAGCAGCTTGATGCGATAGCCCAGCTCGTCCGCCGCCTTGAGATCGGCCAGGGTGATCGACTGGATGCCCTCCACATGGATGGCCTCCAGATCCACCGCCGTGCCGAAGGCCAGCGCCGTCAGGATCGCGAGCTTGTTGGCGGAATCGAAACCGCCGATGTCAAAGGTGGGGTCCGCCTCCGCATAGCCGAGACGCTGGGCCTCCTTGAGGCAGGCCTCGAAGGACAGGCCCTCCAGCTCCATACGGGAGAGGATGTAATTGCAGGTGCCGTTAAGAATGCCATAGACGCGCACGATCTGGTTGCCCGCCAGACCCTCGCGCAGGGTCTTCACGATGGGGATGCCGCCCGCCACCGAGGCCTCGAAGGCCAGCGCCACATGCTTGTCCTCGGCCAGCTTGGCCAGGGCCATGCCATGGGCCGCCAGCAGCGCCTTGTTGGCGGTGACGACCGACTTGCCAGCGGCCAGCGCCGCCTCCACCGCCTCGCGGGCCGCGCCCTCGGAGCCGCCCATCAGCTCGACGAAGAGGTCGATCTCAGGCGAGCGGGCCAGGGCCACGGGATCGTCGAACCAGGCGAAGCCCGAGACATCGACGCCCCGATCCCGGCTGCGCTCGCGGGCGCAGACGGCGGTGACCGTGATGGAGCGCCCGGTCCGGGCCGCAAGGGCGGCGGACTGGCGGTCGAGGAGGCGGATGACGGAAGCGCCGACGTTGCCGAGACCGGCTATGCCAACGCGCAGGGACTGGGACATGGGGCCTCTGGACGAGGGTGGCGCTGCCGGGGTTGTGCCTGATTTGCAGGCCGCGATCAAGGAAGCTGAGCCGCCTGCCCCGCGCCCTCCCCAGTTTGCTTGCAAATCAGGGGTTTACCAGAGTGGATGACAGGTCTTCCGGACGCACGATGATCGTCTTCACCCGCTTGGTGGTGAGATCATTGGGATTCTGGTCCATTTTTGGGGGCGCAGCCTCCGCCCGGGGCGGTGGCGCGGGCGTGGCTGCTGGCGGCTTCGCATCCTCGTGGACATGCGCAACCAAAAAGCCAACGAGGAAGATCAACAAAACCCCGAGGCACCAGGAAAGCAATTTGATGATGCGGTCGATCAAGGGATCCTCGCGGCGACTGCCGAATCGAGCAAACGCTAGTCCCTCCGGAGCCCGGCGGCAAGGATGGCCGTTGGATGGATGAGCTTCACTGGGGCGGCTGCAGCGCCTTTTTCACTTTCCCGATGATATCGGGAGACGTTTCGTAAAAGCGTCGGACGAGGCGCTGGGTTTCCACCCCGTCCACAGCGTCGATGTCGAGCCCGGCCCGCTGGGCCTCCGCCATGAATTGGGGATCGCGCATGGTCGCCATGAAGGCCTTGCGAAGGGCGCTCACCCGTTCGGCGGGGACTTCCGCCGCCACCAGATAGGGGCGACCGAAACTGGTGTGGCTGAAGAACAGCTCCATGATCTCCCGCTGCTCCGGCGTTTTGGCGAAATCGCTGGCGCGCGGCACGCCCTCCTTGTTGAGGTCGGGATAGCCCTGCACATGAGTCTGGGCCAGCACGCGCATCTGGCCGCTCTCGCCGAACCAGTTGGGATTGGTGACGGAGATGGAGGGCCAGGCGAAGCCGCAAGCGCCCTGCACCTCCCCCTTCTCCATGGCGAGCATGATGGAGCGGCTGCCGGTGTAGCCGATGATCACCTTGAACTTGGTCCCCAGCACATTGTTCAAGGTCATGGCGAAGTCGGCGCTGGAGCTGGCCATGCTGGCGCCCATGATGAGCGGCGTCTCCAGGGCTTCGGCAAAGGTCTTCACAGCCGCATCCTTGCGCGCCAGACAGACATAGACATCGTCATTGGCCGAGCCCAGCAGTTGGAAGCGGCCGGGATCATGGCGCACGGTGGTGGTGCCGATGAGCGGCTCCAGCAAGGCGCCCGCGAAGATGGCGCCGATCACCGTGCCATCCTTCGGCGCGTTGGCCGCCACATGATAGGCGGCCAGGTTGCTCCCGGCGCCCGGCATGTTGGAGACCATGACGGTGGGGTTGCCGGGAATGTGATCACCCAGATGGCGGGCGATGAAACGGGCGTAGGCGTCATAGCCGCCACCCGCCGCCGTGCCCACCACGATGGAGATCTGCTTGCCCTTATAAAACTGCGCCACCGCATCCTGCGCCCGGGCGAGGCCCGGCGACAGGGCCGTAAGCGCGGCGATGCAAAGACCGGCAAGCCGCATCGATCCCTCCCCACTCAGTTCGGTTGAAGCGCCTTCTTGATCTTTTCGGTGATCTCTCTGGGCGACGCATAAATCTTGGCGATAAGCGCCTGCACATCATCCGCCGAAACCGGATCGACCTCCAGATTGGCGCGCTTGGCGTCCGCCAGGAGCTCGGGGTCCTTCAGGGTGGCCCAGAAGGCCTTGCGGAGGGCCTCCACGCGGTCCTTCGGCACCTGCGGCGCCACCACATAGGGCCGTCCGAAGACCTGCTGGGCGAAGAAGAGCTCCAGCATGGCGCGCTGCTCGTCGGTTTTCGCGTAGCTCATGGCGTTGGGGACGCCCATGGCGTTCAGCTCCGAATGCCCCTTCACATGGGTCTGGAGGATCACCCGCATGGTGCCCTTTTCGCCGAACCAACCCGCATTTGTGACGGAGATAGAGGGCCATGCGAAACCGCAAGCCGAAAGAACCTCACCTTTGTCGATGGCGAGCCCGATCTCACGGCTGCCGGGGTAGCCAAGCACCATTTTGAATTTCGTGCCGATCACCGCATTCAGAATCGCCGGAAAATCCGAGGTGGAGCTGGAATTGCTGGCGCCCGCCAGCAGCTCCATCTTCAGGACATCCTCGATGGATTTGGCGGGCGCGTCCTTGCGGGCCACGCAGACATAGACGTCATTGTTGGCGCTGCCCAGGAATTGCGATTTCGAGGGATCATGCTGCACAGGCGTCGTGCCGATCAGCGGCTCCAGCGGAGAGCCGCCGTAAAGGGCGCCGATCATCGTGCCATCCTTGGGCGCGGCGTTGTAAATGAAGTTCGCGGCGACATTGCTGCCCGCCCCCGGCATATTCGACACGATGACCGTGGGGTTGCCGGGCATATGTTTGCTCATGTGCCGGGCGACCAGGCGGGCATAGGTGTCATAACCGCCGCCAGCGGAGGAACCCACGAGAATGGTGATGTTTTTTCCTTTGTAAAAGGAAGCGACGGCGGCGTCGTCCGCGACCGCCTGCCCCGCACCACAAAAGACAGGGGCGCTCGCCGCCGCCAAAAACCCGATACGCTGTAGCCAAGCCGATGCCTTACGGTGCATTTCCAGTCCCTTGTTTCGCCGGGGCGCCTGCGACGCCATCGCGCGTATGAGACCAGAAGTCGCCCCTCGCGTCCACTGGGCGCGCAAAAGGAAAAGGCCAGCCTTTTGGGGCTGGCCTTTGAAAAGGGATTGCAGAACGATCAGGCAGGCCGCTTGATCGGCAACACATTGTGCAGGATCTGGTCAGCCTGGTCGAAGAACCGGCGCACGCCGCGCGCAGCCTGGCGGATGCGTTGCTCGTTCTCGACAATGGCGAGGCGCACATAGTCGTCACCGAATTCGCCAAAGCCGATGCCCGGCGCCACGGCCACATCCGCCTTCTCGATCATCAGCTTGGAGAACTCCAGGCTGCCGAGGTGGCGGAACTTCTCGGGCACGGGCACCCAGGCGAACATGGTCGCCTCCGGCGCCGGAATGTCCCAGCCCGCAGCGGCGAAGCTCTCCACCAGCACGTCACGGCGCTTCTTGTAGATGGAGCGCATCTCGATGATGCAATCCTCGGGACCATTCAACGCGGCGGCGGCGGCCACCTGGATGGGGGTATAGGCGCCGTAATCAAGATAGGACTTCACCCGCGCCAGGGCCGCCAGCAGGCGCTCGTTGCCCACGGCGAAGCCGATGCGCCAGCCCGCCATGGAGAAGGTCTTGGACATGGAGGTGAACTCCACCGTCACGTCATTGGCGCCGGGAATCTGGAGCACGGAGGGGGGTGGGTTGTCATCGAAATAGACCTCGGCGTAGGCGAGGTCGGAAAGGATGAACAACTCATGCTTCTTCGCGAAGGCGACGAGATCCTTGTAGAAATCGAGACCCGCCACGCAGGCGGTCGGATTCGAGGGATAGCAGGTCACGATGGCGATGGGCTTGGGGATCGAATGGATGACCGCCCGCTCGAGCTGATGGAAGAAGTCCGGCGTCGGGTCCGCGTTGACCGAGCGGATCACGCCGCCCGCCATGAGGAAACCGAAGGCGTGGATGGGATAGGAAGGATTGGGCACCACCACCACATCGCCCGGCGCGGTGATGGCCTGGGCCATATTCGCGAAGCCCTCTTTGGAGCCGAGGGTCGCGACCACCTGCGTGTCAGGATTGAGCTTCACACCGAAGCGGCGCTCATAATAAGAGGCCTGGGCGCGGCGCAGGCCCGCGATGCCCTTGGAGGCGGAATAGCGGTCGGTGCGCGGCTTGCCAGCGGTCTCGACCAGTTTCTCGATGACATGGCGGGGCGCCGGGAGGTCCGGATTGCCCATGCCGAGGTCGATGATGTCGGCCCCATTGGCCCGCGCCTGGGCCTTCAGGCGGTTGACCTGTTCAAATACATAGGGCGGCAGGCGCTTGACGCGATGGAAGTCGCTCATCGATTCATCCTCGAAAACTGAGCCGGTGTACCTGATCCTGACCGGGGCGCCAATCCTGCGCTGGCGACCTTGCGCAAAACGCTGAACCGCCGGAAATCACCGGCGGGCCTCGGGGATCACCAATTTGATCTCCTGGGGGCCCTGCTGCGGTCTTGTTGGCGGCCCCTTGGGCTGGGCGGGCGCCTCAAGGGGCTTATGGGCGACCTTGCTGGGCGGCCGCTTGGCGATCTGGTCGTGGCTCGCCTTCAAAGCGTCCAGCTCCCGCTCCTTGGCGCGCAACTCATCGTTGGTCAGGATCCGCTCATGATTATTGGGGCGCGGCGTGTGGACAGGAATGAAGTTCGTTTCAGCCGGACGGGTCAGGCGCACGAAATCCGCAGGCTCCACAGGCTTGGAACGCAACCCGATCAAACGGCTGAGGGAATCGAGGGGGCCCCCCTGCTCGGCTGGCGCAGGCGCCGCGCCTTGCGCCAGGGCGCGAGACAACCCCAACGCGGTGAAGATGATGACAAGGGCGACTGTCGGGCGGAAGGACATCTGCTCGCTCATTTTCTCAAAACAACGCCAAGCCCCTCTTCGGGGCCCATTCAGACGGCTCGCCCGCCTTGTCAGGGGTCACTGCGGCCAAATCGTGTTGCTTTAGCCCCCAAGAGTTCGAAATAGCGGAAACACAATACGAACCGCCCCTTGCGAAAGCTATAACAAAACCGTGATCCCAAAGATCACCGCCGCGCGACCTCTATCAGAAGACTCAAAGAAGAAAGAATATTTCATTAAAAATCATCCTTTTGATGAAAAATGCAAACTGGCGCCAGAATTGCTAGACTTGGGAAGCCTCAGAAAATCAGAGGTTTGAACAAAAACAGGGCATGGCGATGAACCGCGTGAAGTCATTTCTTTTCGGCGCCGTCGAGAAAATTGTCATCCATTGCGCAGCCACCAGCCGCAAGGACCTGATCTGGGACCGCATGCGTCGGGATTGCGCTGATTGCGTGCCAGTCTTGATCAATCCGCCCATGCTGGGCATGGAATATGTGCAGGTGCATTACTCGGCGGGCCTGCTTCGCCCGGCCCATGCGGACGTGATGGTGATCGGCTGATTTACAACCTGATTTCGGCGTAACCCCCGCCCCAATCCCCACGCCCTCACATCAACCAGTGGGAAACGGCTCAAGGGGGCTGCGCCCCCTATCCCTCCACCCACCCAGCCTCGATCAGATGCACCCGCCCGCGCTGGAACCGCCATGGCAGAATCCGACGCGGGGCGCCCTGCGGCAAAAGCTGCCCGGTGGAGTGGTCATACCATTCCCCGCCTATCCCATAGGAGGCGATGAGATCGCGCGCCTGCATCCGCCCGGCCAGTCGCCGCTGCGGCAGGATGAGGCTCGCATGGCCCGATAAGAGATCGTGGAAAGAAGCCCAGCAACGCCCCTGCAGCAGGAGCTGCAGCCGCAGCATCTCCGCCTCCACCAAACGCGCGTCCGGCGTCTGGATGCAGCGCTGACCCGCCACATTGCAAAAGAGGATGGCGGCCTTGGGATAGGCGGCAAGGATGCCCGCGATGTCAGCGAAAAAATCCGCCTGCGTCCATGTCAGCTCAGCACCCGCGCGCCGCAAAGCGCCCCCATGGAGCAAGCGAAAGAGAGGCTGCGCGGCGGGGTCGATATCGAAAGCCTGCAACCGGGCGAAGCGCTTCAGGAAAGCGTCGGGCAGGCACCAGCCTGCGCTGGGTCCGACGAGCAGCAATTCATCGCAGGGCGGCGTCCAGGTGGCGAGCCAATCTTCCACGCCAGCGCGAAATGGCGCCCAGAGGGAGCGCCGCGAGACCAGCGCGCGCATGTGCCAGAACAGACCGCCAGTGCGATCAGCCCCAGACTTCAATAGCACTCCGACCTGCCACGCGCGCCATAGCTCGATGTTTTACCATTAGGACAGGCAGTAGGATAAGTGGCGCTGGGCCCCGCGAAGAAGCCGGGAGGCGCGGGCTTGCAGATGTTGCCAGCCGGAAAATAGCCGAGATCGCAATGGGGCATGGCGTTACCCGTGAGGCTGGACGGCGGCTTGGGCGGCGGCGCATTTGGATCATTCTTCTTCGGCGGCGCCGGGGCCTCACTGGCCAAGGCGCCGCAAGAAGCGGTCAGGGCGAGCCCGAGGAGCAGAACGAAAACGCGCCTCATATTCACTGTCCCTGATACTTGAGCGTTATACTGATCCGTCGGTTCCTGGGATCCCCCTTATCATTGGGGACGAAGGGTTCAATATCCGCCACCCCTTCGATCGCGGCGAAGCGATCACTGGAGACGCCACGCTTTTCGAGCATCTGCCGGGTCTGGTCCGCGCGATCCGCCGACAACAACCAGTTATTCTTCTGGTCGGGGTTGGCGAAGGGAACGCTATCGGTATGACCACGCACCTTGACCTTGTTGGGCATGGCGGCGACGGTTTTGGCGATCTCATCGATGAGCTGCTGGGCGCGCGGCGCCATCTTGGAGGTCCCCAGACCGAACATGGAGAAATCCGCCTTGTCGATCACCTCGATGCGCAACCCATCCTTGTCGCGAATAAACTGCACCTGACCCTGCAAGGCCGCAAGCGCCTTGTTGTCCTGAAGCTTCTGCCGCAACTCCTGCTCGATGCCGACAAAGTTCTTCTGATCCTGATCCGCGACCGCCTTGGCCTTGGCGGCCTCGGACTGATCGCCTGTGGAACTGCCCTTGCCGTTCTTGTCATCGGCTTCCGCGCCCTTGCCCATGCTGGACTTGTCGCCGGCGTCGTCGCTCTTACCCTTGCCCTGCTTCTCCTCGGTATCCGGCCCCTTGCCCTGAGCCTCCTGCCCTTCGGGCATTTTCGGAGGCTCGAGGTCAAGCACAGAGGTCTGCGAGGCCGCGTTGGGCAAGCCCTCAGGATCCATGATCGAGCGACCGCCAAGAATGCCATTCGAGCCCGCCAGCTGCCCAGACTGGACAAGGCTCTTGGGCGTCGGCTTGAAGTAGTCGGCGACACTCTTGCGCTTGGACTCGGCGGTAGCGCCAAGCAGCCACATGAGCAGGAAGAAGGCCATCATGGCGGTCATCATGTCCGCAAGCGCGATCTTCCATGCGCCGCCGTGACCGCCACCCTCGTCGGGCTGAACTTTCTTGATGATGATCGGAGCAGGGAGAGGCGGGGTTTCCGACTTCTTCCCCTTCTTGGCTTCCGCCATGGCTATTTCCCTCGCAGACCGTCGAAGACTTCAGCGAAACTCGGCTGGTTATGCGAGCTGATGGTGACGCGCGCCGCCTCAATGACGAGAGGTTGGGGATGACCATGAAGGCTGGCGACAATGATCTGCTTCACCACATGATAGATCTGCATCTCTTCCTTGCAGACCGAGGTCAAACGGTTCGCGAATGGCTCCACCAGACCATAGGCGAGAAACACGCCGATGAAGGTGCCCACGAGCGCCGCGCCGATGAGCGCGCCAAGAACCGTTGGCGGCTGATCAATCGCGCCCATGGTCTTCACCACGCCGAGCACGCAGGCCACGATGCCGAGCGCAGGCAAGGCGCCGGACATTGACGCAAGGGCATGCGCAGGATGTAGTGCGTGATTCGTATGCTCCTTGATCGAAGCGTCCATGACCTCCTCCACCGCATAGGCGTTGAGGTTGCCGGAGGAAATGACCATGAGGCGGATATTGTCCGTGATGAGATGAAGGAGATGATGATCCGCCATGATCCTTGGATATTC
>CAMDOY010000079.1 GCA_945903655.1 Rhizobium sp. Q54
GAGAGCACGAAGGCGGCGAGCTTGTAGCGGGCGGTGCGGTAGCCCAGCGAGATGGCGCGTGGCTCGTTCTCGCGGATCGCTTTCAGGATTTCGCCGAAGGGGGAGTTGATAGTGCGGTAGATCAGCAGGAAGCCCGCGACGAAAATCGCCAGCACCACATAAAAAAGCACGAGCGGCTTCGACAGGTCGAGCACGCCGAGGAAGAAGCCCTGCGGCACGCCCTGTATGCCATCTTCGCCATGGGTGAATTTGGCCTGCAGGTAGAAGAAATAGATCATCTGCGCCAGCGCCAGGGTGGTCATGGAGAAATAGATGCCCTGACGGCGGATGGCGATGAGGCCGACCACGAGGCCCAGCACCCCAGCCGCCCCCATGCCGAAGAGGATGCAGAGTTCCGGCGGCAGGCCCCAGACCTTGGCCGCATGGGCGCTGGCGTAGCCCGCCGTGCCCAGAAACATGGCGTGGCCGAAGGACAGCAGGCCCACGAAGCCGATCAGCAGGTTGAAGGCGCAGGCGAAGAGCGCGAAGCACAGGGCCTGCATGACGAAATAGGGATAGACCCCCAGCAGGGGCAGAACTGCGAGCACGGCGACCATGGCCATGATCACGAAGGTTTCGTCGGCCTTGGGCGCGGCGGGGGAGAGGGGTTTCATCGGCGCGTCCGTCATGTCACGCCCTCCCGAACAGGCCGTTGGGCTTGACCATGAGCACCAGCGCCATGATGACGAAGACCACGGTATTGGAGGCCTCCGGATAGAAATACTTGGTCAGCCCCTCCAGAATGCCCAGCGCGAAGCCGGTCACGATGGAGCCCATGATCGAGCCCATGCCGCCGATCACCACCACCGCGAAGACCACGATGATGAGATCCGCCCCCATGAGCGGGCGCACCTGGTTGATGGGCGCGGAGAGCACTCCAGCCAGCGCCGCCAGCCCCACGCCAAAGCCATAGGTCAGGGTGATCATGCGCGGCACGTTCACGCCGAAGGCGCGCACCAGTGTGGGGTTCTCGGTGGCGGCGCGCAGGTAGGCGCCGAGCTTCGTCTTCTCGATGGCGTACCAGGTGGCGAGACAGACGGTGAGCGAAAACACCACCACCCAGGCCCGGTAGTTCGGCAGGAACATGAAGCCGAGATTCTGCCCGCCCGTGAGTTGCTGGGGAATGGCGTAGGGCAGCCCCGAAGAGCCGAAATAGTTCTGGAACAGGCCCTGGATGATCAAAGCGAGGCCGAAGGTCAGCAGCAGGCCGTAGAGGTGGTCGAGGCCCGCCAGGCGCTGCAACATGGTGCGCTCCAGCGCCATGCCCAGCGCGCCGACCAGCAGGGGCGCGAGGATCAAGGCGGCCCAGTAATTGATTCCCAGCACATTCAGCAGGAAATAGGCGCAGAAGGCGCCCACCATGTAGAGGGCCCCATGGGCGAAATTGATGATGTTCAGCATGCCGAAAATGACCGCGAGCCCGAGGCTCAACAGGGCGTAGAAGGACCCGTTGATCAGGCCCACCAGAAGCTGGGCGAAGAGCGCTTGCGTGCTGATGTTGAACATCTGGAGTCAGCCCCGGGGAGTGACCGCCCCCTCCTGCGAGGGGGCGGCGCATCTTACTTCTTGAGCAGCGCGCAGGCGCTCTTGTCGAGCGGCGTGAAGGCTTCGTTGGCCGGGATCGTGGCGATCAGCTTGTAGTAATCCCAGGGGTACTTGGACTCCTCGGGCTTCTTCACTTCGAAGAGATAGCCCGGATGCACCTTGCGGCCGTTGGGCTGGATCTCGCCCTTGCCGAAGAGCGCGTCATCGGTGGGCATGGACTTCATCTTGTCCACCATCTTCACGCCATCGCGAGGATTGGAGCCATTGGCGTCCAGCGCCTTCATATAGTGGATGATGGAGGCGTAGATGCCGGCCTGCACCATGGTGGGCTGGTTCTTGTTCTTCATGCGGTCCGAGAAGCGCTTGGCGAAGGCGCGGGTGCCGTCGTTCAGATCCCAGTAGAAGGTTTCCGTGAATTGCAGGCCCTGCGTCATCTTCAGACCCAGCGAATGCACGTCCGAGGCGAAGAGCAAGAGCGCCGCCAGCTTCTGCCCGCCGCTGGTGATGCCGAATTCCGAGGCTTGCTTGATGGAGTTCGTGGTGTCGCCGCCCGCATTGGCCAGACCAATGATCTTGGCCTTGGAGGCCTGGGCCTGCAGCAGGAAGGACGAGAAGTCCGAGCTGTTGAGGGGATGGCGCACGGAGCCGAGGATCTTGCCATTATTGGCTTTCACCACCTCGGTCGTGTCGCGCTCGAGCGCATGACCGAAGGCGTAATCGGCGGTCAGGAAGAACCAGCTATCTCCACCGCTCTTCACCACCGCCTTGCCCGTGCCATTGGCCAGCAGATAGGTGTCATAGGTCCAGTGGACCGTATTGGGCGAGCAGGCGGAATTGGTGAGGTCCGAGGTGGCCGCGCCCGAGTTCATGTAGACGAGGTTCTTTTCCCTCGCCACGCCATTCACCGCCAGCGCCACGCTGGAGGTCAGCACGCCGAAGATCCCGTCCACCTTCTCCTGATCGGCCCATTGACGGGCGAGGTTCACGCCCACGTCCGGCTTGTTCTGATGGTCGGCGGAGATCAGGTCGATCTTCCAGCCCTTCGCCACCATGCCCGAATCTTCGATGGCCATCTGCGCCGCGAGGATGGAGCCCTGTCCGCCCACATCCGCATAGAGGCCCGACATATCGTCGAGCACGCCGATCTTCACATTCTTGTCCTGCGCGAAGGCTGCGCCCGGAAGGGCCAGCGCCGCCACGAGCGCCAAAGTCGAAACAGAGGTTTTCATTGCTTTCTCCCTGATGATCCCTAATCAAACACCCAGATAGTCGTGCAGCTTGTCCATATTGGCGGAAAGGTCTGCATTGGCGAAGGCGTCGATGACGCGGCCATGCTCCATCACATAAAACCGATCCGCCACGGTGGAGGCGAAACGGAAGTTCTGCTCCACCAGCAGAATGGTGAAGCCCTGCTGCTTCAGCCGCGCGATGGTGTGGCCGATCTGCTGGATGATGACGGGGGCGAGGCCCTCCGTCGGCTCGTCCAGCATGAGCAGGCGCGCGCCCGTGCGCAGGATGCGCCCGATGGCCAGCATCTGCTGCTCGCCGCCCGAGAGCTTGGTGCCCTGGCTGGTGATGCGCTCTTTCAGATTGGGGAAGAGCTCGAAAATTTGCTCCACCGGCAGCCCGCCCGGGCGCACCTGCGGCGGCAGCATCAGATTTTCCAGCACGTTCAGGCTGGCGAAGATGCCGCGCTCCTCCGGGCAGATGGCCAGGCCCAGATGCGCGATGCGGTCGGAAGTGAGGCCGATGGTCTCGCGGCCCTCATAGAGCACCGAGCCCGTGCGCTTGCCGATCATGCCCATGACGGATTTCAGCGTGGTGGTCTTGCCCGCGCCGTTGCGCCCCAAGAGGGTCACGACCTCGCCCTCGCGCACGGAAAAATCGACGCCGTGCAGAATATGGCTCTCGCCATACCAGGCCTGCAGGCCCTTCACCTCCAGCAGCGCGCGCGCCTCATCCATGGCCGGACCCCATATAGGCTTGCTGCACGTCCTTGTTGGCGGAGACGGTGGCGTAATCGCCCTCCGCCAGGATCTGGCCGCGCGTCAGCACCGTGATCGTATCCGACAGATTGGCCACTACGTTCAGATTATGCTCGACCATGAGCACCGTGCGGTTGACCGAGACGCGGCGGATCAGCTCCACCACCTTCTCGATATCCTCATGGCCCATGCCCGCCATGGGCTCGTCCAGCAGCATCATCTCGGGGTCGAGGGCCAGGGTGGTGGCGATCTCCAGCGCGCGCTTGCGCCCATAGGGCATCTCCACCGCTGCGATGTCAGCGAACTCCGTCAGGCCCACATCCTCCAGCAGCGCCATGGCGCGCGCGTTGAGGGCGTCAAGGACGCGTTTGGAGCGCCAGAAGTCGAAATTGTCGCCGCGCTGGCGCTGCAGGGCCACGCGCACATTCTCCATGCCCGTGAGATGGGGAAAGACCGCCGAAATCTGGAAGGAGCGCACCAGCCCCAGCCGCGCCACATCCGCAGGCGCCATGGCCGTGATGTCCGCGCCCTTGTAGGTGATGGCGCCGCGCGTGGGCTGCAGGAACTTGGTGAGCAGGTTGAAGCAGGTGGTCTTGCCCGCCCCATTGGGGCCGATGAGGGCGTGGATGGAGCCCCGGCGCACGCGTAGGTCCACATCCCGCACGGCTGTGAAGCCTGCGAATTCCTTCGTCAGGCCCTTCGTTTCGAGGATGAAGTCCTCCGCCACGCGTCCCGTCCCCTGCGATCTCACCGCCACGCTTGGGCGGGAAGCTAAGCATACCAGCTGGAAATACAAGCGCCATGCAAAGCTCAGGCGCTTAGACCATAGGCGAAGGAGGGGGGGCAGAGCGGTCACATGGTTGTTACAAACGGCGCTTTCCCGGGACTTGCGCCCCGGGAAAGGCGGGCGCGCTCAGTGCGCCATGAGCACGGGAACGGTCATGGAGCCCAGAATGGTGCGGGTCGTGCCGCCCAGCACGAATTCGCGCAGGCGCGAATGGCCATAGGCGCCCATGACCATATAGTCCGCCCCGCTGTCGGCGGCATAGGAGAGCAGGGTCTCGCCAATGTCCTGCGCGGCAGGCAGCTTCTTCAGGGTCGCGGAGATGCCGTGTCGCGTGAGGTGGCGGGTGATGTTGAAGCCCGGCAACTCCTCATTGGGCAGGTTGCGCCCGGCGATGCTCACCACCTCCACCTTGCCCGCGCGCTTGAGAATGTCGATGGAGCCCGCCACCGCCCGGGCGGAGGGCAGGCCGCCATCCCAGCAGACCATGGCCTTGCCCAGTTTCGCCGGACCCTTGTGGATGTTGGGCACGACGAAAACCGGACGGCCCGAGTTGAACAGCGCGCCTTCCACCATCAACTCGTCGTCGGAGCCTCCCTCGTCGCCGCCCTGACCGGCGACGGTGATGTCGAAGTGGCGGGCGAGACGCCCGAAGTCTTCCCGCGCCTGGCCAGAGATGGCCTGGATCATCACCATCTCCGTATGCACCGTCGCAGGCGCGGCGGCGGCGATTTTCCTGTAGTTCTGCTCGGCGGGCTGGCGCGCCTGATCGATGGCCTCGGCCATGATGTCGTAGGGATACTCGCCCATGAACGACGCGGGCGGCACGTTTTCGAGCACGATGCCCGCCGCCGTCAGGTGGGCCCCCATTTCCGTCGCCAGGGATAAAGCGAAATCGCTCACCCCCGCGCCGCGATCTGTGGTGTCGATGTGAAGCATGATATCCTTGATGGCCATCTTACCCGTCCTTTCCAGACTATGCTTCACCATCGAAGCTGCGGGGCTGCTGCGCCTTGCGCTGGATCAAAGTCGCCAAATGACTATTTGGTTGCAGGGGCGAAGGCCTGATTGGTGAAGGGGCTCGTGCGCGGCGTCTCGATCACCACAAAACCCACCCCGGCTGAAACGTGGCAAGCATTGCAGCTGCGTGTCAGGTTCAAATAGCGCGGCGTGAACTGCGCCTTGTTTCGGGCAGATATCGCGGCGCTGAGATCATCCAGCGCCTTTGTGGCGGCGCTCACGGTCTCCACGGGAATGTTGCGATAGACCTGGGCGGCTTCAACGAAGCGCGTCTTCAACTGCCGCGCTTCATAATAGGCGAGCGGCCAATTGTTGCTGACGCCCGCCATCCATAAAATCGCATGGCGATGCAGGATGGAGATCATCATGTCACTGAGCGCGCCGATGGAGGGCGCTTGCGTGTCGGCGCGCTGTGCGAAGGGCGGTTCCTGGCTGTGGGCCGCTGTCGTCAGGCATGCGGCGAGCGTGGCCGCGCAAAGAACTCGTCGCATGCAATCTCCATTGCGCGAGCGCGTCAGTGCGGTTGCGCACTCGCTACGAAGCAACGCAGATCCTCGTATGCGCGTTCAATCGCATCTGTCGCAAAGCGCAGCTCCTCGACGGCGATGCTGTAGTCGGTGGAATCCGCGCGCTGGCGCAGACCATCGACGAGTTCACGCATGCTCCAGATCTGCTCCGCCAGAAACTCGAGGCATTCCGGCGTTTCGTCTGAAGGCCCGGGCGCCTGTTCCGGTCGTTCGGCGTTGAGTTCGTTCATGGCTGTGCTTTCATGACGAAGACGTCCGGCGATGTCGCCACCGCCGGACATTGCAACTTGGGGATAAATTTTAGTTTGAGGTCAGTCTTGCGGACAAACCACAAGCTGCTTCCACTCAAGCCCGCGCGCGGTGGGCACCTGCATGCGCGATCCCGTGCATTGCGGCGGCACCGGCGCGATGCCCGCGCCCTGGGAGATGGCGGGGCTTGGCGCCAACTGCATGGCGGCGACCGTCACCAAAGCGCCCGCTGCGAAGGCGAGCGAAGTTTTGAGAAGGCTTTTCATGACCAGATCCTCCGGATGAGTAGTCCGGGGCTCTTATGGCGCCATTATGCGCTTAGGGCTTTGATGCAGGTCAAAGATTTGTTGTTTTTCAATGGCTTAGGTTGAGTTTGAGAGGTGGCGTTGCGCGCGCGCTCTTTACCCTCCCTCCTGTGGGGAGGGTCGGCCGCGAAGCGGACGGGGTGGGGGTCGGGGAATGCTGATCGGGAGCGTATTTGCAAAGGCGCTAACCGACAAAGGCCTCACGACCCCCACTCTCTAATCTCTCCCCACAAGGGGGAGAGAAACTGCGAGCGTTGCGCTTAAATGAATGAAAAAAGACTCCGACCCTCACGCCGCAGGCAGGGGCTTCACCTTCTTCACATCCTCATCCCGCTCGGCCTCCCACAGATCAAGCGCGATCTGCATGCCCAGCCACAGGCCGCCGTCGCGCGTAAACAGGCGCCCGCCCCGCGCCGCCAGATTGTGCGAGACGCGTTTGCGCTCCTCCAGCACATCATGAAGATGCTTCCGCGATATTCCCAGCCGCTGCGCAATCTGCGTGCGCGTGAGCCCGGTGGCCTCAAAGACCTCATGCAGCAGTGCGCCCGGATGGGTGGTGCGGCGGTTGGGGTTGCGGGTGGCGGGGTGCGTGGTCATGAGGGGCTCTTTAACATCCGGGCGAGAAAGTCCCTACTCAGCATCCTTTGACATGTTAAGTTAAGCCTCGGCGCATCATGCGTCCAGCGGAAGGCGGGAATCGGCGAGGTGATTGGATGTCAAGTCTTTGGGAGTGGATACTCAACTTGGTAGGTACGTTTACTGTGATCGGATTTGCTGCCGCCCTTTTTCGCGATTCAGTGGCAAAGTTCTTTTTAAAGACTATCGAACACAGCTTTGAGAAACGTTTAGAGTCCTTTAAAGGGGAGATGCGAGACAACGAGAAAGAGTTGGCGGATATCCGATCATTTCTAGTATCCGCGCGCCGTGAACATGATGCTGCATTCCACGCTAAACGACGTGAGGCAGCTGAAATTTTGCTGCGAGCGCGCAATATTCTTTCTCAACTATCTGTGCTCGTTGAGTATATGAAAATCCTTAAGACCGAGGAGCTTGTTAAGCACCCAGATAATCTTAAGATCGCCAATTTTATAGATATTCTTGTTAAGCCGTTCAATGTGGAAGGAAAGCTGAAATTACTCGGCGAAATCGATATGATGCTTCCGCGCTTATATCTCAGCGAGCAATCACTGAGAGCCTTCGATGCTTATGATGCAATAGTTCGTAGTGCAGCGATAATGATGAAATATTTCAGTATTCCGATCAGTGATAAGAGAATTCCGGACCAATCTGGCTATGTAAGTAAGCTAATCATTGAAATTATTCCTAACTCCCAAGTCGATTTCGAAAGGTATGGCGATGGGTTTGCTTACAATTGGGCAACTTACTTCCACGATGAGATTTTACGACTGCTTCGTCAAGAGATTTCGGGCGCTGATAATCAATCACGGGCCGCTGAATCAATTGAGAGCGTTGCCTCCGAATCGCGTAAAATTCACTTTAGTGTCCTCTCTGCGGCGAAAGCAACGGGCTTGCCCGAGACGTTGATCAAAACGGACGAAATGGCTTCTGGTAATTCATCCATCGTGTAGAACGCTTCAGCTTAATTGGTGCCAGAAGGACGATTAGTTGCGAGCTCTACGTTTGCTCCGCTATTCCCCAATTATGCATCGCGGTTCAAAAAATGACTGCTGATGGTCATCCAATATACCAAGCACAAAATTAGCGTGGTGGGGCTTTGAGTGGCCGCAAGAGTTCAACAGTGCTAGAGGTTCCAGGAAAATAGCGTAGAATGCGGCAGCTACTAATGATAAAGTATGAAGTATGAATAAAAATCATGATGTTAGCGGATATTGGCGTTTCTCCGTCGCCCCCATGATGGACTGGACTGACCGTCACTGCCGGTCCCTCCATCGCCTCATGACGCGGCGGGCGCGGCTCTATACGGAGATGGTCACCACCGGCGCCGTCATCTTTGGCGATCGCGCACGGTTGCTGGGGTTTGATGCGGGCGAGCATCCGGTCGCCGTGCAGCTGGGCGGGTCCGAGCCCGCAAAGCTGGCGGAGGCCGCGAAGATCTGTGTTGATCTTGGCTATGACGAGGTCAATCTCAACTGCGGCTGTCCGTCGGACCGGGTGCAGAACGGCGCCTTCGGGGCCTGCCTCATGCGCGAGCCGCAGCTGGTGGGCGAGGGGGTTGCGGCCATGAAGGCGGTGGTCTCCGTGCCCGTCACGGTGAAGTGCCGCATCGGGGTGGACGATCAGGAGCCTCGCGAGGCCCTCTGGGCCATGGCGCAGAGCACCATCGATGCCGGCGCCGACGCGCTCATCGTCCATGCGCGCAAGGCCTGGCTCAAGGGGCTCTCCCCCAAGGAGAACCGCGATGTGCCCCCGCTGGACTATCCGCTGGTTTATGAGCTGCGCCGCGCCTTCCCCCAGATCCCCATCGCCATCAACGGCGGCATCGCCACCATCGAGGCGGCGCGCGAGCAGCTCGCCCATCTCGATGGCGTCATGATCGGCCGCGCGGCCTATCACGACACCGACCTGCTGCTGCGGGTGGATCCCGAACTGTTCGGCGAGCCCGCGCCGCTGGCCTCCACCTTCGAGCTGATCGAGGCCTATCTGCCCTATGTGGAGGCGCGGCTAGGGGAGGGCTTCCGCCTCGCCGACATGACCCGCCACATGCTCGGCCTCTTCGGCGGCATGCCCGGCGCCCGCGCCTGGCGCCGCCACCTCTCCACGGAAGGGGTCAAGCGCGGGGCTGGGGTCGAGGTTCTGCGCGATGGGGTGCGGCTGGTGCGCCCCGCGGTCGAGGCCGCCTGAGACAAGTCACCCACAGGCAAATCGCCTTAACCGTTGCATGGCCGCCCGCTTGAGCGCAAAAGGGATGGGCATCACGGGATAGTGACCATGTTCGAAGGCATCTCCATCGGCGATTTCGCCTTTTTCGCCCTGTCGCTGGCTGCGGCGGGGGCTGTGACGGGCGTTCTTGCGGGGGTCTTCGGCGTGGGGGGCGGGGCGCTTATCGTGCCCGTGCTTTACGAGCTCTTCCGTTTCATGGGCGTGGCCGAAGAGGTGCGCATGCCCCTGGCGGTGGGCACCTCGCTCGCCATCATCATCCCCACCTCCATCCGCTCTTATGTGGCGCACAAGGCGCGCGGAGGGGTGGATATGACGATCATCCGCGCCTGGGCCATTCCCACGGTCATCGGCGTCATCGTGGGCAGCGCGCTGGCCCGTTTCGCCCCGCCGGTGGTCTTCAAGCTGGTCTTCGTCTTCGTGGCGGGCCTGAGCGCCTCGCGTCTGCTGGGCAATTTCTCCTGGCGGCTGGGGGATGATCTGCCCAGGGGCCCGCTGATGACCCTCTATGGCCTCGTCATTGGCGTGTTGTCGGCGCTCATGGGCATCGGCGGCGGGCAGCTCTCGTCCATGTTCATGACCTTCTACAATCGGCCCATCCATCAGGCCGTCTCGACCTCGGCGGGCATGGGGGTCATCATCTCCATTCCCGGCGCCATTGGCTATCTGCTCGCGGGCATGGACAAGACGGGTCTGCCGCCGGGCTCCATCGGCTATGTGTCGCTGGTCGGGCTGGTGCTCTTTGCGCCGGTGAGCGTGTGGACGGCGCCGCTGGGCGTCAAGCTCGCCCATGCCTTGCCCAAGCGCACGCTGGAGCGGGCCTTCGGCATCTTCCTGCTCTGCGTGTCCCTGCGCTTCTTGCTGAGCATAGCCGGTTACTGAGCGGGCCTGGCCTTCAGCGTCAGCAGGTCGCCCTCCACCCCATAGGCGGCGAGCCGCTCCAGAAAGCTCTGGCCCAGCAGGTTCTCCCCCAGCGCCCCGCGCCGGGCCACCAGCGCCCGCAGGTTGCGCTCGGTGATCCCGCCAATGGTGAGGGCGGTGAGGGTCACGGGCGCCGCCCGCGCCGGGCCATTGGCCGTCTGCACCGTGGCTGACCAGGCGAGAGCCTCCACATCGAAGCCCAGCTTTCCCGCGTCCTCCGCCCGCAGCACGACGAGGGAGGCGCCGGTGTCGAACATGAAGCTGAGCTTCACCCCATTGGCCATGGCGTCGAGGGCGAAATGCCCGTCGTTGCGCCGCACCACCTGAGCGAGGCCGGGCGCGACGGAGATCACCCGTCCCGGCGCCAGCTCCGCCATCACGCGCCCATAGAGGGGCTGCAGGGCGTCGCGATAGACATAGGCGACGAGGATGGCGGCGACGATCAGGCACCAGAGGGCGAGATCGCGCAGGGCGGCTGAAAAGCGTCCGCGATAGCGCTGGAGCAGGGAGGCCGCCATGGCCACCGCCATGAGGCCAAAGACCGAATTGGCGATGACCGCGCCACCCTCCATGCCCCCGATGGTCTGCCCCTCCGGCCAGAAGAAGGCCAGGGCCGCCGCCGCCACCACCGCGATGACGAGGACGAGGCCCATGTCAGGCGCTCGCTGCGGGAGCCGCCTTCTGGGCGGCCTTGGCCGCCAGGGCGCCCGCCAGCCGCTCCTTCAGTTGCGGCATGAGGGTGAGGCGCTGCTCTTCGGTGATGAAGCACCAGGAGCCGATTTCGTCGCGCGTGCGCCCGCAGCCCTCGCACAGGCCATGCACAGGGTCGGTCCAGCAGATGTTCACGCAGGGGGTGGAGATTCGTTGCATGCGGCGACCCTAGTGGCTCGCCCGCCGCTTTTCAAATGCGGATGCACAGGCCAATCAGAAACGTGATCTCGGCCACCTGCTGGGCCGCGCCCGCCACATCGCCCGTCTGGCCCCGGATCTGCCGGTGGGACACATAGACCATCCCCAGCGCCGCCCCGCAGGCCAGCGCCACGGCGGTCGCGCAGAGCCACAGCGCGCCTCCACCCAGCCACCAGGGCGCAAGCCCCGCCCCAAGCGCCAGCGCGCCGCCCAGGGCCATGGCGCCCGGTTCAGGCCCCACCGCAGCATGGGCTGCGCCATCCTTGCGGGCGGCAGGCAGCAGGGCGATGGGCAGCAGGCCGAGCCAGCGGGAGAGGGCGGCGGCGGCCAAGAGGGCCACGAGCGCAGGCGTCAGCCCCATGCGTAGCAGGGCCGTCAGGGCGGCCCAGCGGGCCAGCAGGGAGAGGCAGAGCGCCACCCCGCCGAAGGCGCCGATGCGGCTGTCGCGCATGATCTCGAGCTTGCGCTCGATGGTCCGCCCGCCGCCAAAGCCATCCGCCACATCCGCCAGCCCATCCTCATGGAAGGCGCCCGTGGTGGCCGCCAGCGCCATGAGCGCGAGCACGGCGGCCAGTTCTGGCGCCAGCACGACGCCCGCGCCCGCCATCAGCAGGCCTGCGGGCAGGGCGATCAGCAGCCCCGCGATGGGCGCAAGCCGCACGGCACGCCCAAAATCGCCCATGGAATGGGGCGCGGCCTCGAACCGGAAGACCGGCAGCGGCAGCCGCGAATAGAATCTCAGGCAAAAGAGCAGATCGCTGAGGAGGCGCATCTTTCCTGAATGATCCATTGCGCGGGCGCTGTCGAGCCCGGCTTGCAATCCCCCCCCATGGAGCTATGACCCCCGGACCCGCACACGAGAGCATCCCATGTCCGCCTCCGGCCTCCCCTTCGACGATATCCGCGCCCTTCTGGCCACCATGCCCGGCCCCTCCGAGACCTGCGTGGAGGATGCGCGGGCGCGCGACGCCCAGCTCACCAAGCCTGCGGGTTCGCTGGGGCGGCTGGAGGAGATTGTCGCCCACATGGCGGCCTGGCAGGGCCGCTCGCGGCCGGTGGTGCAGCGGCCTGTGGTGGCGATCTTCGTCGCCAACCATGGCGTGACGGCGCAGGGCGTCTCCGCCTATCCCGCCGCCGTCACCCGCGCCATGCTGGAGAATTTCGCGGCTGGCGGCGCTGCGATCAACCAGATCTGCGGCGCCTATGACCTCGGCCTGAAGGTCTTCGAATTGGCCCTCGACCATCCCACGCCCGACATCACCCAGGAGCCCGCCTTCGATGAGGCCGGCTGCGCGGCGACCTTCGGCTTCGGCATGGAGGCCATTGCGGGCGGTTCGGACCTGCTCTGTCTGGGCGAAATGGGCATCGGCAACACCACGGTGG
>CAMDOY010000080.1 GCA_945903655.1 Rhizobium sp. Q54
TTGGGATCCTGCAGATAGGCTTGCCGATAGGCTTCGCTCAATTCCCATTTGTTGAGATGATCAGGAAGGCCAAGCGTCATGTTGCGGCGGCGCCCGGCGAAGACATTCATCAGGACACGAAACCCCGTCGGACACCCCTCGATATCGTCGAACACGACGCAGGGACCATTTTCGTGCCGCAACACGGCTTCAGCGGCCAGTCCGATTTCGCGCTCCCAGGAGGCGCCCTTCACGACTCGCACCTCGCCAATACGCTCGGCCTCCAAAAGCCATTCCCTGAGGTCTTCGTAGACAATATGCCCGGCCATGTTTGATGGACCCGTCATTCGCGCCTCCCCTGTTTCATAAGCCCAACGTAGCGTTCCCTGAGCCTCTGTCTGAAAGAAATTTCACCTAAAAGCCGTTCTTTTGCAAATCGCTTATCCAGCAAGGTCGCGCTCACCGTCCAAAACCAAACAAAAAGGCGCCAAGGGCCACTCCGGGGAAACAACACCGAGTAGCCGCCCTCCTCAAGCCGACGAAAGCCCCTACACGTCAACGGCATCTCCTAATCCGGACGATGGACTTGCTAGAACCTTCTACCCAAGTGTACATAGAGACTCAGATAAAACCTATAAAAAGGGAGGGTAGCATGCGGTCGGTTCCAGTCGGGCTCCTGGTGGCTTTTGGTTTGGCGCTGGCCTCTCCCTCGCATGCGCAGACGGAGCAGGAGTTTTTCAAAGGAAAAACCATCCGTTTTGTTTTGGGTGCAGCGCCTGGTCAGGAATATGATCTGTGGGCGCGTTTGATGGCGCGGCACTTCCCGCGCAACATCCCGGGCAATCCAAGTTTTGTTGTCGAAAACATGCCAGGCGCAGGATTTATCACCGCCACTAACTGGCTCTACAACAGGGCGCCGCGTGATGGCTCGGTTTGGGGCATGGCGAACCACAATGTCGCGGACCAGGCGCTCTCCAAGATGCCCAATGTTCTCTATGATCCCGCCAAGTTCAACTGGATCGGCACCCCCGAATATACAAATCGAGGGTGTTTCGCGGTGAGTTCTGCCAGAGCGAAAAGCGCCAATGACCTCTTTCACACCGAAATGATTGTGGGCGGCACGGGCGCAGGGTCGCCAGTCACGCAGACGCCCCGGCTCATGGCGAATTTACTCGGCATGAAAATGAAGCTCGTTGAAGGCTATTCTAAACCACAGGACGCCATCCTCGCCATGGAACGAGGTGAGCTTGAAGGGGTCTGTCAAACGATCCAGTCATTCCGCCAAGCGCGTCCCGGTTGGTTCGAGAACGGAAAGGCCTTCGTTGTCTTCATTACCGAGCGCGCACGGGTGCCGGAAATCGATGCGCCCTCCATCTTTGAATTCACCACCACCGATGAGCAACGGGAGATCATCTCTTATTACAACTCAAGCGCAGAACTTGGGCGCCCCATCATGTTGCCGCCCGATGTGCCTCCAGCCCGCGTGAAGATGCTAAGGGAGGCCTTTATGGAGACAATGAAAGATCCTGAATTTCTTCAGGACGCGAAGCAACTCAACTATACCGTAACCGCAAGATCGGGCGAGGTGCTTGCTGCGATCATCGAGGGCACCATGAAGACTCCGCCACACCTCATCGAGAAGACAGCCAAATTGACTGGCGCTCCCTAGGCTTCCCTGACGCGAAGCGCCCGCGTCAGGGTCTGGTTCAATCAGGACTGCTTGAGCCTGCATCGTCCGCAGATCTGTCTTATGGCTTCATACGCTGTTGTGCGGCCTTGATGAAAGATAGGTCGATTGCATCACTCACCTTGACAGCGCTTTCAATCTGTCCGCGCGCCTTGAAGAATGCAAAGTCGCTTTCCAGTGCGTCGAGATTGAGATTACCTTCGGGATCAATGCCATTCGCGCGCATCCGCTTGAGGAGCGCCACGTTTTTAATGCTGCTACGTTCGGCCAGCAGACTTACGATTTCTTCAGCGCCGGGACCTGTTAAAAACCCATCCTTTCGCGCAGCTAAATAGGCGCTGGTGGCGCGCAGATAGGCTTGCAGAAACTTGATACCCAGTTCCCTCTTCTGGTCGCCAAAACTATTGGCGAACATCATAACAGAGGTTTCCTGGTTCGGATAATATTCTCCCACCATCATCAGTGGTCGCGCCACACCCTTGTCGGCCGAAAGTGTCGCAAAAGGCTCGCCGGTCAAGGCTGCGTCAATCGCCTTGTTTTGAAAGGCGATGACATGATCAGGAAAACCGGCGTAGAGTTTCTCCACATCATCGAATGTGTACCCCACGCTTCGCATCGCCCGATCCAGCGAGGCGGCTTCCGAACTCGCGAACGCAGTGATGGCGAAAGTCTTGCCCTTCAGGTCCTTCAAGGACTTCACTTGGCCGGACTCAAGGAGATCGGCTCGCACCATGACGGATTGGCCGACGCCCGGCGAATTGCGCAGAGCGTCCGCGACAATCTTGACGCCCATGCCACGACCCACGGCATTATAAAGAGCTGAGGATGCGGCGCCGATCCCTATATCCAGCCCCCCTGTGGCGATGGAGGGAATCATTTTCGCGCCGGAATCGAAGATGATGAAATCAGCCTCAATACCGGCTTCCTTCAGATAGCCTTTCCCATCGGCGACCAGAGAAATGAAGGCGCTTGCGCCGTTCAATATGCCTATTTTCACCTTCTCAAGCGCGAAGGCGGTGGTCGATGTGAATGCGAAACTGGTGACAAGTACGGCTCTTAGTATGGCCTTCATAATTCACCCTCCCTTTAGATGATGGACTTTTCCCTCATGTAATCGATTTGCTCCTGCGAATAACCGAGCTCCTCGAGTATATCTGCGGAATGCTCTCCAGTGTCGGGGGGTGGCGCAATATCGAGACGCGACCCATTGATCCATATGGGCGAGCGAAGCGCGGTCATCTCGCCATATTTGGCATGACTGATCTTCTGAAATGTCCCCATATGCTGCACTTGCGGGTCATCCTGGACTTCATCGATTCGATTCACTGGCGCAAAAGGCACATCGAATTCGGTAAACCTCTGTTCCCAATAATGGCGCGGATGCGTTTCGACGACCCCCATCAGCGCCTTGTAGAGCGCGGGATAATTGTCGATGCGTTTCATGCGGCTGTTGAAGCGATCATCAGCGCCCAAGGTCGTTTGCGCATCCATCGCAGCGACGCAGTTGAGCCAGAACTTCTCCGGAACGGACAAATGCACCGTGATGAGTTTGTCATCGGAGCAACGGAAAGCGTAGCAATGCGAAGCAGCCACCCGTGAGGTTGGCGCATAAACCACATTGAGTTGTGTATAATAGGCATGGGGATCTGGAATGAGCGAAATGGCCGATTCCAACATGTTCACTTCCACGCGCTGTGCTTCTCCCGTCACATGCCGCGCATGAAGGGCTGCAAGCATCCCTGTGCAGGCATACATCCCCGTCACGTTATCAGCCATCGTGGGGCCCATGAGTTCGGGGCGATCAGGCTCCAGCATCAGGCTCGCGATGCCGCTCAGGGCGATGCCGACCGTGTCATAGGCCGGTCGATTTTTATAGGGTCCGCTTGTTCCAAATCCAGTTATGGAACAGTGAATGATCTTCGGGTTTAATTCCTTGAGGCGATCGGCGCTGAACCCTAGCTTATCCATCACGCCAGGGCGATAGTTCTCAAGCACGATGTCGGCGCGGGCGACGAGTTTTTCGAGCACCGCCTTGCCGCTTTGCGTGGTGAGATCGAGTTTCAGGCTTCTCTTGTTGTGATTATAGGCGATGAAATTCGGACCATAATCACCGCCTATGGTGTGACGGAACGGGTCGCCACCCCTCGGATTTTCTACCTTGATGACCTGAGCCCCCATATCGGCGAGCATCATGGCGGCGAGGGGCGCAGTGATCATGGTGCCAAGTTCAATGATGACGACATTGGACAAGGCGCCGTTTTTGGGAACCGACATTTTTGACTCTCTTCGCGGTTTTCAGGGCCGAATGTCGAAGGCCGGGCGCGTGGCCCGGCCTTGAATGATGATCACACCTTGTAGGGACCAAGCCCCGGACGATAAGATTTCTCGTCAAGAAACTTGTTGAGCCCTACGCGTCCACCGATTTCCTGATCCATCCGGGCCAAAGAATCCTGCTTGACTGCGAGATAGTCACGCGCGTTCTCCACATCCATATTCTTGACCGCCCGTATGGCCTCTTTCGTGTAGCGCACGACATTCGGGTTAAGCTTCATCAGGCCCTGAGCGAGTTCGAGGGTCTCGGCGCGGAGCCTGTCGGCGGGAACGGCGCTGTTGATGAGGCCAATCTCCTCGGCGCGCTTGCCGTTGAAGGTGTTGCCAGTCGCGGCATAATACATGGCGTGCCGTGGCATCAACATTTGCGCGACATTCCATGAGACGACACCGCCGGGAATGATGCCCCAATTCACTTCCGACAGACCAAAGGTCGCCTCTTCATCTGCAATGGCGAAATCGCAGGCGCAGAGCTGGGTGAAAGCGCCGCCAAAGCAAAAACCGTTCACCATGGCGATGGTCGGCTTGGGGAAACGCGAAAGCAATTCCCACCGCCAGTGATGGCTGGCGAGTCCGGCGCGGCGGCGCTCGACGGGATTGTTGTCGTTCTCGCGAAAATAGGCTTTCAGATCCTGCCCGGCGCAGAAAGCGTTTCCAGCGCCTGTGAGAACAAGGACCTTTGTCTCTTTATCGACCGCCAGATGGGTGAGCGCATCCTCCATATCGAAGTGCACGCCTGGGCTCATGGCGTTACGCTTCTCCGGGCGGTTGATGCTGAGCCAGGTGATCCCGTCCTCGTTCTCTATTTTGATATTATCATATGCCTTATATGCCATTGTACGTTTCCTTCTGGTCAGTTTCTTGTTTGCTTTGATCGAGACGCCGCCCGAGCCATCCCGAATCTGCCCTAAGCGCCAACTGATTTCCACCCTTTAGATGGTTTGAATTCGACTTTTATCTCCTTCAATGCCGCCAAACTTCGAGAAGCTGAGGTCGGTGGGAGCTGCTATTCAATGCCATTATTCCAGCAACCAGCCGAATTTTTGCCGCGCCCTTTGCGCCGCTTCTGCTGACGCTTTCACAGGCGCCGGGAAGTCGTTGCGCCAACTATAGGGTCGGCATGCATTGATGATCATTCGTGAACTCGTCACCTTGCCCCTTGCTCGGTCTGCAGGATCCACGCGGGGATCGGCGGGTGAATTCCAGGCGCCGCGAATGAAGTCTATGTCTTGAACCGGGTCGGCGCGTGTCAAGGCCGCCCAGATGAGTTCATGGAGGTCGGTGACGTCGATATCATCATCCACGACGATGACCCATCGTCCGCCATATGCGCCCACATAACATTGTGAGGCGATATGGCCGGCCTGCACGGCGTGGCCATCGAAGCGTTGTTTGATCGATACGCCATAGAGAAGCCGAGAACCGCCACATTCATGGGCCCAAACAGCCTTCACATCGGGAACGCCGGCGGCTGTCATGTTTTGTTTGAGCAAGGCCGAGCGGGTGATCGCGCGATAGCGTGAATACTCATCAGGCAGGCTTTGAGGGACAAAACCCAGGAGAATGGGATCATTGCGATAATAAATGGCCGATATCTCGCACAAGGGACGCTTGCGCCCTTTCTCCGTATAGGTTCCCGTCCAATCACCGAATGGTCCCTCCGGAACAAGGGTGTCAGGATATACGAAACCTTCCAGCACGATCTCGGCGTTGGCGGGGAAGGGAAGTCCCGTGATGCGCCCACGCACCAGTTCAAGAGGCTTGCCGCGCATGCCGCCAGCCACATCAAATTCGCTGACGCCATCGGGCACTTCCGTGCCGCCTAATAGAAAGGTCAGGGGAACGCCGCCAAGAACAAGCACGACCGGCATTTTCTCGCCGCGCTCAACATATTTGTCATGATGCAAGCGGCCGTGTTTTCCAGGCGCCGCATTGTAGGTCACATTTTTGGCGTCATGGAGCATGATCCTGTAGGTGCCCAGATTGAGCTCACCTGTGTCTGGATCCTGAGTCACATTATATGATCCGGTGCCGAGGTAACGGCCCCCATCTCCAGAATGCCAGATGGGCGTTGGAAAAATTTCCAGATCCACATCCACGCCGGTCAGGACATTGTCAAAGATGGGGCCGGTTTCAACAAAGACCGGCGGAATGATGCGGTCGGTGTCCCAGGCATTGGCGAAAGCGTCGCTTAATTGAACCTTGTCTAGATCGGAGCGGAAGCCAAGCGTCATGTTCTTCCGCTTGCCCCCAAAAATATTGGCGAGCACACGAAATCCCCTCTGGATTCCCGGAATATCTTCGAAGAGGACAGCGGGCGCAGTGTCGGAATGACTGACGAGTTCGGTTGCAAGCCCTATCTCCTCCTGCCACGAAGCGCCGCGCACAATCTTCACTTCGTTGAAGAGTTCTGCTTCAGCAAGCCATTCGCGAAGATCGTCGTAGACCAGGCGCATGCCCTCATTCTGCGTTTCCACTGCGGCCTTTTTATTCGACATCCAAAATCCCCTGACTGCTTGACCCGGCGCATTTTCGCCAGTTTTTTTCAAAAAGTGACGCCCGTTTTCTTGATGATGGGCGTCCAGCGCTCGCGTTCCTGCTTGATAAAAGACTTGAAGGGCTCCTGTCCGGGCTCGCCAATGTTCAAGCCAAAGCGTTCAAGATCCTTGATGAAGGCCGGGTCTTGTTGCGCAGCGGTCACAGCCTGCTGCAAGCGCCCAAGAATGGGTGGGGGCGTCTGGGCAGATGCAAAGAGTCCGAACCACACTTCTGTCTTGACATTCGGATAGCCTGCCTCACCCATGGTCACCACATCGGGTAGCAGCGGCGAGCGTTGATCGGAGGTCACGCCAAGCGCCTTCACCATGCCGGATTTGATCAAGGGTTCGAGAATGGCCACGTCGCCAAAGATCATGTCAATCTGACCGTTGCTAACGTCCAGCACAGAGTTGGATGTGCTTTTGTAAGGCACGTGAATCAGTTCAATGCCCGCTTCCTGCTGAAACAGCTCTCCAGCCAGATGGGTCAAGGTGCCGGCTCCAGCGGAGCCGAAGGATCCCTTCTGTGGCAAGCCCTTGAAATGCGCGACCAGCTCCTTGACGGAGCCCGCCTTCAGCGAGGGGCGCATCGCCAGAACCTCGGGCGAACGCCAGATCATCCCAAGCGGCGCAAAGTCCCGATCCACGTTGTAACTCACCTCCTTGGCGGCAGGCACCAGCACAATCGGGGCGATGCCGCCGACCAGCAAACTATAGCCATCCGGTTTTCCGGTTGCGACCCTTTGCGCTCCTATCACGCCGCCCGCCCCTGGGATGTTTTCAATCACCACCGCTTGACCGAGTTGTTTACGCAGTGGTTCCGATATCAAACGACCCGCAATATCAGCCGGACCACCTGCGCTGAAAGGCACGATGAACCGTATTTCACGGTTGGGATAGTCCTGCGCCTGCGCAGCGGTGACGCTCATCATCAAGGATATGACTAGTGCCGTATGTTTGCATCCCATGGCGCACCCCTCCCCTTTATACTAGATTATTTGACTTTGTGGCCCATCATCCCCGCAATGAGGTTGCGCTGGATCTGGGACGTTCCGGCGGCGATGGTCGCGGGGCGCGCATCCCGATAGTGGCGCTCCATGTCGTATTCTTTGCTGTAACCAAATCCGCCCATGATCTGCATGCCCATGTTCGCCACGTTGACATAGTTCTCCGCCGCCTTGTGTTTTGCCATGGTAATTTCGAGGAAGGCTTCTTCGCCAGCAGCGACCAAAGACGCAGCGTGCCAGAGCAAGGCGCGCGCCGCAGCAGTTTCAGTCTGCATATCCGCGAGGATATGGGCTATGGCTTGATTTGAGCCGATGGGCCGACCGAATTGCTTGCGCTCCTTTGCATAGGCGCTGGCCAGATCAACAGCTGCTTGGGCTGCCCCGCAGCAACCGGAGGCCGAGACGATGCGCTCCACCTGAAGGCCCGAAAGCAGGCATTCCCAGCCCTTGTTTTCGCCGCCGATAATGCGGTCTTCGGATATGCGGACGTCGTTGAAGAAGACTTCATAGGTTCCGGTGCAGCGCCGCCCGAGCATGTCGAGCTTTTTAAAGTCCACACCGGGCATATCATTGTCAATGAGCAACAGCGATATCCCCTTGCGCTGCTCCACGTCCGGATTGGTGCGCACATAGACGTTGAGCGTATTATCCCGCGCGCCAGCGCCTGTGTTCCAGATTTTCTGTCCTGTCACCAGAAGGTCAGATCCATCCCGGGTCGCCCGTGTGCGCAGCGCAGCCACGTCCGATCCAGCGTCAGGTTCGGAAATGGAAATGGACATGCGCCGCTCGCCGCTGATGAGTTTAGGCAGCCAATAGGCTTTCTGTTCTTCAGTGCCTTTGCGTAGAATGTTCAGGCCGCAAAAAAGCGTGCCGCCGAAGGCCATCTGAAAGTCAATGCTGTTATAGGCGATTTCTTCAACGATGATAGTGAGGTCAAGTATGGAGCCGCCCGATCCCCCATAGGCCTCGGGAAAAGCCACCCCAATCAGGCCTGCGTCCACCCAAGCCTGGTATAAGTTGTACGGATAGGCCTGATCGCGTTCGAGCCCGCGAATATAGTCGCGAGGCGAATAGCGAGCGTTGATTTGCTTCAGTGTGTCGCGAAGCAGTTTTTGTTCGGTGGTCAGTCCATACGACACTCTTTGTCCTCCCATTTATCAGCCATTCCAGTGAGCCTTGCCTGTCCCGTAAGAATTGTCCCGCATCTGTGTTCGATCTCAAGCGGCTCCTCGATCAACAAAGCCGAGCTTGGAGGAAACGGTTTTTGCCAACGCAAAGGGCTTGCGGATGTTTATGATCATCTTTGAATTGGAGGTGACACCTCTCGCTTTTTCTTCCGGCGGCAGCGGGGGCATGCAGACTGAAACTCCGGGTCTACTTGATGATGGAGACGGATCCACTGGACTCGGCTCGGGTGGTTGGGAAGACTCGCGTCGAGGCGCTGATCGCGGAGGCCCAGAAGAAGCTCTGGAAGCCCGCATTGTTAAAATTGGTCACGCCGCCGAAGCCCTTCCAGCGCCCCACCGGCACCAGAGCCTCGAACTCCATGGCGTCGGCCGTTTGTGCCAGGTTGAGCGTCGATGGCCAATCTGCCTGCAGGACCCCTTCAATGTTGAAGAGGGCGCAGCCGCCGGTGAGATTGGGGGAGAACGTGCCCAACTTCAGAACGCGGTCATTGAAAAGTGTGTGATTGACCGTCCGAAACGCATGCGCACGCGCCATGCCACCGCCGCTCTGTAATCCCCCTCCCATTTCATGCAGGCTCTGCGAACCCCTTGAGGCATGTTAAATCATGCCGGGCAGACTGTCGATGGCGCATATTTATACTCGGTTAGGCTCTCAGGAATGGTCCAGGACAGCGGGTGGGCCTGTCCTGCACAATCGTAGGCTATTGTTGCCGCACGGACCTTACCCCTGCGATGGCAGGCAACGCTAACTCTGCAATGTCTTCATGCGGTTCGATGACGGTGGCCAAGAAGGTCAGCAGAGCTGATGCATGTAGATTTTCACGAAGAACTGACCCGGGATTTTCACTGAGAAGTGACCCGCCCTTTTATGTTCCGTGGGTCAGTTTTGAGTCAAGGCATTCGATTTCTCCTTCCGGTTTTTAGTGGTGGCGATGTCGGTGCTCGCCTTGAAGCGGAAGCTGTCGTTTCCGGTTTCAAGGATGTGGCAGTGGTGAGTTAGGCGGTCGAGGAGCGCCGTCGTCATCTTGGCGTCGCCAAAGACCCCGGCCCACTCGCTGAAGCTCAGGTTGGTTGTTATGACGACTCTTGTGCGTTCATAAAGCTTGCTCAAGAGGTGGAAGAGCAGCGCCCCGCCAGACGGACTGAACGGTAGATATCCGAGTTCGTCTAGGATTAAGAGATCAAGTCGGACCAGCCGTTCGGCAATCTGGCCGGCTTTGCCGACTGCTTTTTCCTGCTCCAGTGCGTTGACGAGTTCGACTGTTGAGAAGAAGCGGACCCTCTTGTGGTGATGCTCCACTGCCTGAACACCAACCGCCGTTGCGATATGGGTTTTGCCCGTGCCCGGCCCACCTATGAGCACGACATTGTGGGCGCCATCCATGAACTCGCATCGATAAAGCTGCCGCACCAAGGCCTCGTTGATCTCACTGTTGGCAAAATCAAAGCCCGCAAGATCCTTATAGGCGGGGAAGCGGGCTGACTTGATCTGATACGCGATTGACCTGACCTCGCGTTCTGCGGTCTCAGCTTTTAGCAGTTGGGAGAGGACTGGAACTGCGGTCTCAAAAGCGGGCGCGCCCTGCTCGTTGAGATCGCTGACCGCCTGAGCCATGCCGTACATTTTTAGACTGCGCAGCATAATCACGATAGCGGCGCTTGCTGGATCATGACGCATGGCGAACCTCCCTTGCCCTGGCGCCATCGCGCAGCGTATCGTAGCGTTCGACATCCGCTCGTGGCTCCTTACTCAGGACCAAGCCCTTGGGCGCGTCCACGGTGGGCGCTGTTACCGGCTTGTCGTCCACGAGCCTGTGTAGAAGGTTCAAGACATGGGTCTTGGTGGGAACATTGTCTGTTAGAGCCATCTCGACAGCGCACAGAACCGCTTGCTCGTCATGCTGCAGAACAAGAGCAAGGATCTCGACCATCTCCCTGTCACCGCCCGGGTGCTTGAGAAGATGGCGTTGTAGACGCTTGAAGGCTTCTGGCAACTCCTGGAAGGGCGCGCCATTGCGCAAAGCCCCGGGTTTGCGCTGGATCACCGCCAGATAATGTCGCCAATCGTAGATCGTACGTCCGGGCTGATCATTGGAGCGATTAATAACGCGCTCATGTTCACACAGGATTTGCCCTTCGGCGGCGACTACGATCCGCGTTGGATAGACCCGAACGCTGACCGGTCGATTAGCGAAGGATGCTGGCACGCTGTAACGATTGCGCTCCAAGTGGATCAGGCAAATCGGCGTGACCCGCTTTGTGTGTTCGACGAACCCGTCGAACTGCCGGGGCGTCGGCATCAGGTTAGCGGCTTCATCAGTCCAGACGTCGGCGACGGTTCCAGGTAGGACCCCATGGGGGATTTGCTCCCATAGCTCCTTGCAGCGGCGCTCTAACCAGGCGTTCAGCTCCTCCAGATCCGCACAGTTCGGCATCGGCTGCCACAATCGGTGGCGCGCATCCCGAACGTTTTTTTCGACCTGCCCCTTCTCCCAGCCTGAAGCAGGATTGCAGAACTCCGCGTCAAACAGATAGTGACTGACCATCGCAGTAAACCGGGCATTCACCTGACGGTTTTTGCCGCGGCCAACCCGATCAACAGCGGTCCGCATGTTGTCGTAGATCCCCCGCCTTGCTACCCCGCCCAGCACCCGAAAGGCGTGATAGTGAGCGTCAAAGAGCATCTCGTGGGTCTGGAGAAGATAGGCGCGAACGATAAACGCCCGACTATGCGACAACTTGAAGTGAGCAACTTGCAGCTTGGTCCGCTGCCCCCCGAGGATCGCCCAGTCCTCGCTCCAATCAAACTGAAATGCCTCGCCAGAGTGAAAAACCAAGGGAACAAACGTTCCGCGCCCACTGGTCTGTTGTTCTTGCTGCCGGGCTGTCTTCCAATCCCGAACAAATGCCGCCACACGGCCATAAGAACCATCGTAGCCAAGAGCCAGCAGATCAGTATGCAACTGCTTGGTTGTGCGCTTCTGCTTGCGAGACTTGCTCGCTTCAAGCTTCACCCAGCTCGAAAGCTTGTCAGCAAACGCGTCCAGCTTGCTGGGACGGTCGGGAAGCTCGAATTTTGGCTCAACCTCGCCGGACCGCAGATACTTGCGGATCGTGTTCCGCGACAAGTTCGTCCGCCGGGCGATCTCCCGGATCGAAACATGCTCCCGAAGAGCCCAACGTCGAATGACACTCAACAAATCCATGTCTATCACTCCCGATACCCCCGCCGCAGCCAGCCAGGGGGAAGTTCAACATGGGTCAAATCTCAGTGGAAATTACCGTCCCTTAAGGGTCAGTTCTCAATGCAACTCTACAGTGCTA
>CAMDOY010000081.1 GCA_945903655.1 Rhizobium sp. Q54
GACTCGTCTTTCTTGCGGGACGCGCCGATCTTCCCTGCAAGCCCCCGGGCGCAGGCGGTTCAGGGTGGAGCGGGTGCGTCGGTCGAACTTGGCGCGCGCGTTCTGGCGTCTTAACCTGCGCGCTCAAAAGAACCGGCGCGGGGTGGTGACCAGTGGATGATTGCGGAGGCGGCCATGTTTCGTGAGGGCCCTGGTGGGCCCGCCTCAGTCATGATCGTCACAGCCATCGGCGTCGGGCAGATCCTTGGCTGGGGTTCGGCTTTTTATCTGATGGCGGTGATTGCGCGCCCAGTCGCTGAGGAGACGGGCTGGGCCTACACCACCATCATCTCCGGCCATATGGTGTCATTGCTGATTGCGGGCCTTGTGGCGCCGCGGGTCGGGCGCGTGATCGAATCTTTTGGCGGACGCGGCGTTTTGGCTTTCGCGTCGCTATTGATGGCGGCGGGTCATCTGCTCCTGTCCTTGTCGCAGGGCTTGTTGACCTGGTATGCGGCCTGGTCGCTGCTTGGCCTCGCCATGGCCTGCGGCCTCTATGATGCGGCCTTTTCGACTCTGGGCCAGATTTACGGCGTGAGGGCGCGACCCGCCATCACCAACGTGACCCTGTTTGGTGGACTCGCCAGCACGATCTGTTGGCCCTTCACCGCCTTCATGATCGCTGATTTTGGATGGCGTCAGGCTTGTCTGGCTTTCGCCGCCATTCACCTGTTTCTCATGCTGCCCATGCATCTGCGATGCGTGCCAAGGGCTCCAGCCACAGATCTGGCGCGACCAAGGGATGATGTGGCGCAGGACGACGAGCCCGCCACGTTTTCGAGGCTCTTCTTGCTGCTGGCGATCATTCTGGCGATTGCGGCGGCGGTTACGGCGATCATCTCTGTCCATCTGATCGCCATTTTGCAGGGGCGTGGATTATCGCTTGCATCGGCGGTCGCCACAGGCGCTCTTTTCGGGCCTGCGCAGGTGGCTGCCCGTGTTTTGGAACGGATGCTGGGTGGGCGGATCCATCCCATATGGACGCTGGTCATTTCGATCCTCCTCACATGTGTCGGTCTTGTCCTTCTCGGCCTTGAAACTGACCCGTCCTGGATTGTTCTCGCCATGATCCTGTATGGCGCAGGCAATGGAATTAACTCGATCGCCAAGGGGACGGTCCCGCTCGCGCTCTTTGGTCCCCGTTACTATGCGCGCATCATGGGGCGGCTTGCTCTGCCACAATTGATCATTCAGGCTTTGGCGCCCGTGTTGGTGGCGTTTTTGATGGACCGGGCGGGAAGCGACGCCGCTCTTCATGTGCTGGCGGCGCTCACCCTGGCTAATTGCGCAGGCGTCATCATGCTCGTCCGGATCACCAAAACACAGAGGGCCCCGCCGTGATGAAACGCGCCGCCGCCTCGGGTATAAGTCCTGAACTAATTGATTCAAGTCAATTTTTTTGCTTCTTTTGATTGACTATCCCCCCGTGGGGCAACCTTAAGACACATTGTCCATGCTGCTGTTCAAATGCGGGGTTGGTGATGGGCGCCTGCTCGCTGTTGGGAATGATGGGGGGCTGATGATGCGCCTGGTTTCTTTGCTTTCAGCGCTTTTTTGCGGTCTTGTAGCGTCGTCGGCTCAGGCGACGGTGATGTTCATGACTTGCAAGGATAGCGCTCGCAGCTACGAATTGCAGTATGACGACGATCCCGGCAGCCTGGTCTCGATCTTTGACGGCAAGACGTCCCGGTTTCATATCCGCAGCCTCAAATCCGAGAATGGCGTGATCACCATCCTGGGAACGCTCGCCGACAGGGGTTGGGATTTCACCTTCGTCTACAGGTTCACCGCCTCCATCACCTACCAATTCACCAACGGCGGAAAGCGCAGGGATGAGTGCGAAGTAACGGGGCGGCGTAACCGTTGATCGCCAATCGCCCGGGAACAGCAAGATCTGGACTTTGCGAGCTTGTCACGATGACGGGGCGCGGGATGAAGGTGAAACGGCGTTGTTGCGCCCGCACACCACGGGTCCACCGGCAGGCGCCGATGAACCCGTGGGATCGGGCCGAACAACCCTGAGCGTCAGGCGAGGGCTAAACAGCGGCTCCAGCCGTCACCTCAGAAGTTGCAGCACCATTTGGGGCGCCTGGTTAGCCTGGGCGAGCATGGCCTGCGCGGCCTGTTGGATGATGTTGCGTTTGGCGAGTTCCGTTGTGGCCTGGGAATAGTCGGTATCTTCGATCCGGCTTCGCGATTCCTGGGCCTTCGCCGACACATTCGCCAGATTGTCGCTGGTGAACTGCAAGCGGCTGATGGTGGCGCCCATGTTCGAGCGTTCGAGGCTGACCTTGTCGAGGGCGGAAACGATAATGCCCAGGGCTGCGCTGGAATTTGATGTGTTTGTGATGTTTTGCGCGCCCAGATCCGAGAGGGCGCCGGCGCTTGCCTGCGTCGTCAGGTTGCTGAAGGAGATGGCGATGGTCTGCCCACTGTTGGGCCCCACCTGAAAAGTGAAGACGCCGGAGGCCCCGCCTTTCTGGTTGAGGATGTCGGCGCCGTTCCATTGGGTGAAGTTCGCGATGTCCCCGATCTGCGACGTGAGGGCCTGGAACTCGAGGTTCAGGTAGGTGCGGTCAGTGGAATTGTTTGTATCATTGGAGGATTGGACCGCGAGTTCGCGCATGCGCTGCAGCATATTCGTCACCTGTTCCGTGGCGCCCTCAGCGGTCTGGTTCAGGGAAATGCCGTCATTGGTGTTGCGAATAGCCTGGTTGAGGCCTCTGATCTGCGAGGTGAGGCGCGTGCTGATCGCCATGCCCGCCACGTCGTCAACCGCGTTGTTGATGCGTTTGCCTGTCGATAGTTGCTGCATGACCGTCGCAAGACCGCGGGCGTTGGTGGTCAGGGCCTGCTGGGCGTAGAGGGATCCTGTATTCGTATTGATCACAGTCATGCCATTACTCCTTTTGCAACAATCCAGGCTGCCCAGAGCATCCCAGCGAGATCGGGTTGTTTCCTTCTCAAATAAAGTCACGGCGGAGATCAGTAGTGTGATAGCGATTAAATTGTTTTTCTGAAATATTCGAATTTTTTAAGTGGTATATTTATAAACTTTTACTCTATTTTTGTGATTGTAGTTTGTGAAAAAAGGGTTTTATAAATTGAATAAGTGATTATTATTTTTCTCTATAAATTTTGTTTGACGATTTTGTGTTGAAAAACTGTTTCGTCGTGAGTTTTCGCCCCTTTGCTTTTGCTCGCACATGGTTTGAGGATCATGTGAAGCCTTGCTTTCACGGGTTTTCCAGCGCTCTCCGGTTTGTTTGTCTGTCGCGCGGACCATGGCCGCGCAGGTGTCAAAAAATGTCATAAAATATTGATTTTAGAGATGAATCATTTCCTTCTTCTTGACGGCACAAGAATTGCTCATTCGCCTCAAAAGAGGCTTTCATGACTGTCAGCAATCTATCGACGAATCTCAATTCGAGCGCAAATTCCGGCTCGCAGCAGATGGGCACGCCCGCTTTGTCCAAGGCTGGCGTGATCAGCAAGGCTTTGTCGTCGGCTTCTGCAAGCCCCAAGGGCTCGGCGGGGGTCGATGTTGCGATTTCATCCAAAGCCATCGCCGCCTATCAGGCGTCCTTGCGCAGCGCCAGCACAAGCGCCCTTTCTCTGGATGAGCTCAAGAAATATACCGCCAAACAATTGACCGCCATGCCTCTGGCCCAGTTCAAGCAGATGAGCGCCGCGCAATTGGCGGCTCTGCCCGCAGCGGCCATGAAGGGACTGACCGCAGAGCAAATCGGCGCGTTGAGCGCGGAGCAAGTCGGGGGTTTGACGGCGCTGCAGATCGCGGCTCTCGAGAAAACCCAGGTTGCGAAACTCACTCCGGCGAATATCAAGCTTTTGACCAATACGCAGTTGGCGTCATTCACGCCCATGGCCTTCAGCGGCATGACGCAGGCGCAGCTCCTCGCCATCACGCCCATGCAGGGGATCGCCCTCAAGGCGTCGAAACTCGTTTACCTCAGCGCAGACCAGAAAGCGGCGATCCAGGCGAAGATGGTCATGGCCGGACCCGTGCAGAATCTCGTTCAGGTTCTGAACGCCCAGAACCAGCGTTGATTCACTGGCGCTGCGAGGCCGGGTCCCGCAGCACGCCCCTTGTTGCATCAGGCGATCCGCCGCATCCCTGCGAGCGCCGCCTTGTTTCCGGTTCAGGCCGGGAAGAACTTCGCCAGCCAATCCTTGAGGATATTCACCACGCGCGGATTGCCCTCGCCCATCAGGAAATGATCGGCGTCGGCGATCAGGTGCAGCTCCGTCGGCTGCTTGGAATGGCCGAAGAGGTCGATGGACTGCTGGGTGGGCGTCACGGAATCCACGGCCGGGTGCAGCAGCAGCAGCGGACGGGGCGCGATCGCCGCCACCACGTCATTGGCGCGGAAGTCGAACATGCTCTGGGCGGTCTCCGCCGTCATCATCTGGTGCGAGCCGGTGGTGACATTGGAGCGCAGGTGCGGGGGAATCGGCACGATGTCATAGCGGGGCACCATCAGGGATTTGCCGGTTTCAGCGCGGTGCTTCTTGCCGGCCTCCAGCATGTCCGTGAATTTCTTCCAGGCCTCGGGCGTGGGATGCTGATCCCGGAATTTCTTTTCGCCATGGCCCCAGCCGCCGGCTGAAATGGCGGCCGCCACGCGCTTGTCAACGCCTGCGGCATAGACCGTCACCGCGCCGCCAAAGCTCGAGCCCATGCAGCCGATGCGGTCTGGGTCGATGTTGGGGTGGCCCTGCAGAAAGGTCAGGGCGTTGGAAACGTCGCGCACCTGCTCATGGCAGATCAGATTGCCCCGCTCGCCCTCGCTGTCGCCGCAGCCGCGCATGTCGAAGCGCAGCATGGCGTAGCCCCATTCAGCGAACATCTTGCTGGGCTCTTCGCAGCCATGGGACCCCTTGTTACTGCCAAAGCCGTGCAAGACCATGAAGGCGGGATACTTCTTGCCGGGGCTGGCGCCCTCCGGCAGATGCAGAATGCCCTGCAGCTTCAAGCCGTCGGACATGAAGGACACGTTCTCTTGCGACATGGGGTTCCCCGGGGTTTCCTCACTTTTTCGACCTTATTTTAGGCCGGGCAGGGGAGGGAGCGCCAGTGGGGCGCCGTACTTCTTTTGCGAAAAGTCTTTTGCAACGCGAGAACAGGCAGGACCGGGCGCCCGGCGGCGCATGAAGATCGGGACGATGGGCGGGCGCCGAACCGGTTAATGAGATGTTAACTATATATTTTTAAACATTAAAAACCTCGCCGGGCGCGCCGTTTCTCAAGCTGTCCCGAATTTTGCGGGACTGGATGCGACGCCCATGATGATCTCCGCCGTCAACACTCCCATGCTCTTCCACTCGCTGCCCATGGTGGGTGCGCTGAAGGCCAATGGTCTGACGCCTGAAAAGGCCGCCATCGCAGCCAAGGACATCAAGGGCGCGGTTGAGGAAGTCGGTCAGGTCAAGCGGGGGCCGGAAGGCAAGGCCGCTCTGCGCGAGGCTTTGAAGGCGCGCATCTCGGATGACGTGGCTTCCGGCAAGCTTTCCGCCGACGATGCGAGTATCGTTCTGCGCACATTTCAGGAGCTGGACCCGGCGAACCAGCGGGGCGGTCAGCCTCCGGCTGACGGAGGCCCCCGACGTGATGGCGGCGCCGACCAGCCGCCGCCGCGCAGGGACAGGTCCATGCCGCCTGGCGACGACCAGGGCCCTCCGCCTGAGGGCGCTGGCGGCCCTCCGCCTGGCGGCCCTGGTGGCCCCCCGCCCGGTGGGCCCGGCGGCCCCCCTCCCGGTGGACCTGGCGGTCCTCCGCCCGGTGGTCCTGATGGAGCTCCTCCCGGCGCCCCCCCGCCTGGCCAGGCTGGCGCGCGGCCTCCGCGTGGCGCTGGTGGCCCTCCTCCTGGTGGTGGAGCCGGTGGGCCTCCCCCGGCTGGCGCCGGTGGCCAAAGCTCCGCGGAGAAGACGGTCCTGACTGAATCCGTCATTGTCGCCGGATCGATGAAGATCACGACCACCGTCTACACGGACGGAACGACGGACACGAAGACGGAAGCCGCAACCACGGATAGCGTCCAGAGCCCCTATGCGAAAACCGCTCTGGCGAATTACATGGACGCCAGCGCCCAGGCCAATGAGGGCCCGGCGAAAATGCAGAACTATCTGGCCTCCATCAAGCCCGGCTCGCTCTTCGACTTCTTCATTCGCTGAGCGCTCATCTTTATCAGGCGAGACAGCGTGGCCTTGCGCCGCGCTGTTTTACTTTGACGGGCTGAGCGCCGCCTTCACCCGGGCGATGACCTGCGGCGAGGCCGCATAGATCTTCTCCACGCGCTGCTGAACCTCTTCGCCCGCCAGCGGCGCCCAGTCGATGTTGAGCCGCTGGGCCTACGCTGCCGCCGCCATGGCGCCGCCATGGAAGACCTCGCCGATCATGGCGCCGTCCTTGGGCGCGGTGGCGTAGATCTGCCGGGCCAGCACATTGCTGCTGGCGCCCGGCACATTGGTGACGACGATGTTCGGGTTGCCTGGAATGCGCGCGCCCACCGCGATGGTGATCGTCTTGCCCTTGAAGAAGAGATCCTAAGGGGTGTAGGCGAGGGCTATGCCGCGTCATGGCGGCGGCTGCTGCGCCTTGCGCGCGAGTTCGATGATGGGCTTTGGCGCCGAGAAGATCTTCGTGATGGCCTCCGCCAGATCGGCACCCGACAGGGGCGTCAGCGGCGAGCCCATTTTCTCGAACTCCTCCTTCATCTGCGGGCTCGCGATGGCCTGCTGGAAGGCCTCGCGCAGGGCCGCCAGACGGGCAGGCGGCAAGCCTGGCGGCGCCGCATAGGGCCTTGCGAAGGATTGCTGGGACAGCACCAGCTCCACCGCCTGGCGCGCGTCGCCGGAGATGAAATCCCAGACCATGGGCGCGCCCAGCGCGGTCAGCTCCGCATCGGGCGCAAGCGAGAACTGCACCAGAAAATTCAGCTTGCGGTCGCGGAACCAGTCGGGCTTTTCCGAACGCAGGGCCGCCAGTCCATAGCCGCAGATACCGTCGATCTCGCCGCGCTCCATGGCCAGCGCCAGTTCGGGCGTGCCCTTGTAGCCGGGCACGACCTTGATCTTCGCGCCGCTCAGATTCTTCATCATCCAGGCATAGTCCCAGGTGGACCCGCCAGCCGCAGTGGCGCCGATGATCATCTCCTGATCGCGCGCGTCCGCCAGCCTGCGGAAGCGCGAGCCATGCCAGGTCACGCACATGCGGGCGCCCGAATCCGCGCTCCCGATCCAGCCCAGTTTCGCGGGATCGAATTGAAACTGCCGTTCCGTATCAAACAGCGTTTGCAGGATCGCGCCGGGATAGAGCGCGGCGATCACTGTGCCGTCTTTCGCCGCTGCGTTCGACAGCCATTCCGCCGCCTTGATGGACCCGGCGCCGGGCATATATTGCACCGTGATCTGCGGCGCGCCGTTGATCTGCGCCGGCAGATTGCGCGCCACGGAGCGGGCGACCACGTCATAGACCCCGCCCGCATTGCCGCCCACCACAAGGTCAATGCGCTTGCCGCGATAGAAGTCGTCCTGCTGGGCGAGGGCGAGGGGGGCGTTGAGCCCCGCCGCTAATATGGCGCCGAAAACAAATGTGCGCATGTCACTCTCCGCTGACGGCGTCCTTGGCGGCAGGGATCCAGCGCGCGGCTTCGCTTTCGAAGAAGGCGCTGAGTTCGGCGGGGCTCATGGGCTTCGGCGCTATGCCTTCGGCGCGCAGGCGCTCGGCGACGTTGGGCTTTTGCAAGATCTTGCCCATCGCCGCGCGAAGGCGATCCGCGATGGGTTGCGGCAGGCCCTTGGGCGCCTCGAGGGACAGCCAGCTATTGGCGGCCACGTCAAAGCCTGAGTCCTTGAAGGTGGGAACATCAGGAAAGGCGGCGACCCTTTGCTCGCTCGACACGCTGATCATCCGCGCCGCGCCGCCCTGGATCTGCCCGACCACGCTGCCATAGGCGAAAGACCCCAAGGGCACGCGCCCTGCGATGATGTCCATCATCGAAGCCTGGTTCATGGGCACATGGGGGATTTTGACATTGGCCTGCCGGGTCACCATGGCCACCAGCACATGGCCGAGGGTGCCGACGCCCGACGAATTGTAGCCTACAAGACGATCCTTGCGCGCCTCTTCGATCACATCGCGCACGGTCTTCAGGGGGCTGTCCTTGGGCACGATCCAGGCCACGGGCGGGCCGCCGATATAGGCGATATGGGTGAAGTCGCGCAGGCCGTCATAGGTCACATTGGTGTTGATGGCGGGCGACATGATGTTGGGCGCGAGGCCGCCGAGCAGCAGGGTGTATCCATCCGGCGCCGCGCGCGCCACCTGACCCGCGCCCAGGGCGCCGCCAGCTCCGGCCCTGTTTTCGACGATGACGGGTTTGCCCAGCTCCTGCGCCAGTTCATCGGAGATCACCCGCGCCACTACATCCACGAAACCGATGGGCCCGAAGGGCGCCACCAATTTGATTTCCCGCGCGGGCCATTCCTGGGCGCGCAGGGCGCCGCAAGCCGCGATCATGCCCGCGAGCGACAGGCCAGCGATCTTCGTCCACCTTTTCAAACCCAATGCATCCTCCCGATGTTTCGTTGTTCACGCAGTCGTCTTGCTTCAGTTTTGTTCGTCCAGAATCAGCGCGGCCATGCGCTCGCCCACCATCATGGTCGGCACATTGGTGTTGGCGCAGGGCACGCAGGGGAAGACCGAGGCGTCGCAGACCCGCAGGCCAGACAGGCCAATCACGCGGCCATGGCTGTCCGTGACTGCGGCGGGATCATCCACCGCCCCCATGCGATTGGTGCCCGAGGCGTGCCAATGGCCGAGCACCGAGCTCTTGATCCATTCCACGCAGGCCATGTCGTCCTGCATGAGATCGCGCATATCCGGCGCGTCGGCGATCATGTGCTTGATGATGAGATCGCGCGTGAAGCTCGAGGCGTCCATGGCGGCGGCGCCGATGCGGGTCTGGATGTCGTTCCACTGGCTGTAGACAGCGAGCGCGCGCGCCTTATCCGAAAAACTCACCGGGAAGATGCTGCCGCAGGCCGCCTGCACCTGCGGATGGGCCTGCAGCTTGATGAGCATGCGCGTGCCTGCGATCAGGCGCGTCATGTCGCGGGGGTCCGAGCACATGTTGAAATCGATGTCCGGCGCAAAGCCGCCATCCCGGCGCTTGAGGCGGATCTCGCCCCGCGAAAAGGAGCGGTTCACCCACATCATGATGAGGCCCATGCGCTTGCCGATGGAGTGCCAGGCGGCGCGGTCGTGGGCGTTGATATACATGTCGCCAGCAGGGCAGCCCTCGACGCCCGAGGAATAGCGCAGGCCCGCGAAGATCTGCCGCCGCAGGGTCGGGGGCAGGCGCGCTTCGGGCTTCAGGAACACACCAAGATTGACGCCGGGATGTTCGTGCAGATTCTTGCCGACCCCTTGCCGGTCGCAGATGACCTCGACGCCCATCTCCTTCAAATCGCGCGCGGGGCCGATGCCGTTCTTCAGCAGGAAGGTCGGTGAATGGATCGCGCCCATGCTCACTATGGTGTTGCGCGCATGAAAGGTCATGCGCTTGTCGCCCTGGCGCGCCCGCACGCCGGTGACGCGCAGGCCCTCGAAAATCAACTGCTCCACATGAGTGTCGCCGATGATGTCGAGGTTGGGCCGTGCGCGCGTTTCGCGGGTCAGATAGCCCCGCGCGGCGGAGATGCGGCGGCCCTGCTGGTCATTGTTGATGACGAGGGGGAAATGACCCTCCGTATCGATGCCGTTCTGGTCGCCAATGTCCGGCCAGCCCTGATCGATGATGGCCTGCATGACCGCGCGGGTGAAGGGCGGCCACTGCTCCTTGGTCCAGCGGCGCATGGCGATGGGGCCGCCCTTGTTGTGAAGGGGACCCTCGAAATCCGGATCATCCTCCAGCTTGCGGAAGAAGGGCAGAACATCGTCCCAGCCCCAGCCCTGCGCGCCCGCATCGCGCCAGGCGTCGTAATCGCTGGGCAGGCCGCGATTGGCGCACATGCCATTGACCGCCGATGTGCCGCCGATCACCCGCCCGCCGGTGTAGCGCCGCCTTGGCCGGTCGTCCGGCGCATTGGAGGGGCGAGGCCCGAAGGCGGAGAGCATGCCCGTCCAGGTGAAGCGCGGATTGGAATGGGCGTTGCCGGAGAAGCCGTCGAGAATCTCGTCGGGCTCGGAGCCCGGATCATAATCGCTGCCCGCTTCGATCAGCAGCACCCGGTTGCCCGGCCGCTCCGAAAGCCGGGCCGCCATGGGCGAGCCCGCCGAGCCGCTGCCGATGATGATGTAATCGTAGATGACGCCGGTGTCGCCGCCCATGAATCCCCCCTGAAACCCGCGTCTTGCGCGCAGGTTCTTCATGCATTGGTCTACGGTGGCGAGGCACTGTCAAGAGCGCGCCTCGCCACCACCTCATGCGCCTATTTGTAGATCTCGCTGGCCAGCGCCAGCCATTTCGCCTGGGTCTCCACATGGATCGTGCCCATGAGCTTGGCGCCTTCCATCACGCGCTTGTCCTGCGGCACTTTCTCCTGCACGCCCTTGATGACGGGCAACATGCCCATGGAGGCGATCATCAGCTGGTTTTCCTCGCTGATGTAGTAATTCATGAAGAGCCGGGCGGCGTTGGGATGGGGCGCGTTCTTCAGCATGCCATGGTCGAGGCGCACATAAGCGACGCCTTCCTTGGGCATGATCACCCGCACCGGCAGGCCCTTGAGCCCCTGGATATTGACGGAGACCTGAGGAACCCAGATCGGATATTCGCCGCGCGCCACGCGCCGCTCGCTCTGGCCGACGTCGCGGGTGAAGACAAGGTCCTGCTTGGCCAGCGCCCGATGGTATTCCTCGCCAAATTCCGGATGGCCCATGGTGGCGGCGAAGACGGCGAAACCGCCGCCCAGCGCCCGCATGTCGTCCGCAAGAATCTTGCCCTTCCATTTGGGGTCCAGCAGATCGCGCCAGCTCTTGGGCTCTTCGGCTGATGTCACCATGTTGGAATTGACCATCATGGCGTAGCCGGTGATGAGGCTGCCCATCTCCCATTTTTCCGCAGGCTGGCCCTCGATCATGTTCGCGGTGTTCGGCACATCGCCATATTCCTGCACATTGCCCGCGCGGAAGAGGCGGGTGATGGAGGCCTGCCCGTGCTGGATCACATCGGCGACGAAGCGCCCGGCTGATTGCTCCGTGCGCAGGCGCTCCTCAAGCTCGCTGGCGCGCACATTCAGGAGATCGACGGTGATGCCGTATTTCTTCTCGAAGTTCTTCTTCACGAGGTCATGCAGCTGCGGGCTGACATAGGAGGTGTACCAGACCACGCGCCCCTCTTTCTTTGCGGCCTCGACGAGCGCGGCGGGCGCCTCCTGGGCCTTGGCGGCGCTTGCGAGGCAGAAGGTGGCGGCGAGCGCCGCAATGAGAAGGCGAGATGTGCTCAGCATGCGTTTCCCCTGTCTATGCGCCGCGCGGCCATTTGGCTGACCGTCGGGCGTTGGGGGGGAGATTGCAGCATTGTGGCTCATGATTCAATCGGCAGGCGGCGACAGGGTCGGCGCCATGACGCAAAGGCGACGTCGCTGGTTGTCGATGCGTCAAATATCCAAGCCCCCATCATAATCATGATTTCTTATAGTTCATTTATATACTTCAAATTTTTAAGTAATCAAGCGAAACTAAAGTTGATGTATTTATGATCCACTAGTGGACAGAATCTAACACTTGGTGCCCTCTTTTGACAGCGGCGATGATCTTATCGGGATCTGCGGTCCAGCGGAAGGGTTTTGGGTTTTCATTTTGCTCGGCGACGAAGCGGTTGATGGCAGCCTGAAGATCGACAACAGAGTGG
>CAMDOY010000082.1 GCA_945903655.1 Rhizobium sp. Q54
GGCTCCGGCGCCTGTCCTATCTCGCCGCCGAGGCCGCCGACCATGTTCTGGAACCCCAGCCGGAGGCCCGGGCATGAGCGACCATGCGGCGTTCATCATCGCGGCCTTCCTCATCGCGGGCGCCGTCGTGGCCGTCATGCTGGGGGCGATCATCCTTGATCATCGCAGCCTCAAGCGCGCCTTGGCGAAATTTCCGCCGCGCGGCGAGGGGGATGGCGCATGAGCGAGGCGCCCGTGCCTGCCGCCAAGCCGCGCCGCTGGCTCACCTTGCTGCCGCTGATCGCCTTTCTGGCGCTGGCGGGCCTGTTTCTGGTGCGCCTCTATAGCGGCGACCCCCAGCGCCTGCCCTCGCCCCTGATCGGCAAGCCCGCCCCAGCCTTCACCCTGCCGCCGCTTGAGGGTTCGGGCCTCGCGGGTTTTGCGGATGGGGATCTACGCTCCGGCAAGGTCACGCTGGTCAATGTCTTCGCCTCCTGGTGCGGGCCCTGCCGGGATGAGCATCCCGTGCTGCTCGAACTGGCGAAGAACCCGGATCTGGCCCGCGCGGGCGTGCGGCTGGTCGGCCTCGCCTATAAGGACGAGCCCGGCAATTCCATGAAATTCCTGAAGGAGATGGGTAACCCTTACGCGCTCATCGGCGTGGATCGCTCGGGGCGGGTGGGCATTGATTGGGGCGTCTATGGCGTCCCCGAGACCTTCGTGGTGAAGGGCGATGGAACCATCGCCTACAAGTTCATCGGCCCGCTCTCGCCGGACGCCCTGCGCGCCGTGCTCATGCCGCAGATCGAGAAGGCGCTGCGCTGACTCTCAGAACCGGTCGCGCGTCGGGTCGAAACAATAATAGCCGATCATGCAGGCGCCATTGTCGCGGGTGGGGGAAAACAGGGGCTTTGTTTCCTGCCCATGCTGGCAGAAGCTCTGGTTGGTCACCACGCGCTCGTAGGTGTCGCCGCCCGTGCCGATCACCACCGCGCCGCGGGAGGCCACGAAGCTTGAGGCGGCTGCGCAGGTCATGGCGGTCGTGGAGGGTCGCCCCTGCGCCTGAGCGCCCGAAGCGCAGGCGGCGATGGCGATGAGGGCGATGGTTGCGGCGCGTAGCGTCATGGGTGTGGCTCCCTACCAGTGCTCGGGTTCGTCTTCGTCTTTCAACTCATATTTCATCATCAGGGGGATTTGCGCCAGCGCAAAGACCACCGTGATGGGCATGGTGCCGAAGACCTTGAAGCTCACCCAGAAATCCGTCGTCTGCGTGCGCCAGACCACTTCATTGAGCCCGGCCAGCAAAAAGAAGAACAGACCCCAGCGCAGGGTGAGGATTTTCCAGCCGGTCTCCGTGAGCCGCATCATGCTGTCCAGCACCACCGGCAGCAGAGGCTTGCCCATGGCGAGCGCGATCAGCAGCACGGAGCCGAAGATCGTGTTCACGATAGTGGGCTTCATCTTGATGAAGAGCTCATCCTGAAAAATGAAGGTCAGCCCGCCGAAGACCAGCACTGCCACGGCGGTCACCAGCGGCATGATCGGCACATGGCGGGTCAGCAGCCAGGAGGCCGCCAGCGCCGCCACCACGCCCGCCATCAGCACGCCCGTGGCGATGAAAATGCCGAATTTGGCGTTGGTGAGAAAAAACAGCACCAGCGGCCCCATCTCCAGCGCCAGCTTGATGGCGGGGTTCTGCTTGGGGCGTTTGGGTTTGGCAGGGGCGGTCTGGGTGGGAGTCGGCTCGGTCATGTCAGGCGTTCCCTGTTTCGGCTGAGTCCCGGTCGATCCCGGCGATGGCATGGGCGAAATCGCGGGCTTCGAAGGGTTCGAGATCGTCGCGCCCCTCGCCCACGCCGATGAAATGCACGGGCAGGGCGAATTTTTCCGCAATGGCGACCAGAATGCCGCCGCGCGCCGTGCCGTCAAGCTTGGTCATGACGAGGCCCGTCACCCCCGCCACCTTGCCGAAGATCTCCACCTGGCTCATGGCGTTCTGGCCCACGGTGGCGTCGAGCACCAGCAGCACCGCATGGGGCGCCGCAGCATCGACCTTTTTCATGACGCGCACGACCTTCTCCAGTTCCGCCATCAGCTCCTTGCGGTTCTGCAGGCGCCCGGCGGTGTCCATCATCAGCACATCGACGCCCTGCGCCTGCGCCTCGGTAATGGCGTCGAAGGCGAGGCCCGCCGCATCCGCGCCCTGGGGACGGGAGATGACCTTGGCGCCGATGCGCTCGCCCCAGATCTCCAGCTGTTGGATCGCGGCGGCGCGGAAGGTGTCGCCCGCCGCCAGCATCACGCTCTTGCCCTGCGCCGCGAATTGCCCGGCGAGCTTGCCGATGGTGGTGGTCTTGCCCGAGCCGTTCACGCCCACCACGAGAATCACGAAGGGCTTTTGGGCGGGATCGACCACGAGGGGCTTGGCCACCGGCAGCAGCACCTTCTCGACCTCGCTGGCGAGAATGGCCTTCACCTCGTCGGGCTCGATCTGCTTGTCGTAGCGCCCCTTGCCCACGGCCTCGCGGATGCGCAGGGCGGTGGCGACCCCAAGGTCCGCCTGAATGAGGATGTCCTCCAGCTCGTCGAGCATGGCCCCATCGAGCTTGCGCTTGGTGAAGACCTCCACGATCCCCCTGGAAATCGTGGAGGAGGAGCGCGCCAGCCCCTCCTTCAGCCGCCGCCACCAGCTGCGCGGTTCTGCTGGCGCCTCGGGCTCTGGGGCGTCCACGGGCGCGGGCTCCGCCGGGGCGGACTCGCGTCCGCCGAACAGCCGACCGAAAAGGCCCCGCTTCTTGCCGCCCGCCTGATTGTCCTCGTCGCTCATGTCGCCTGTCCGCGCCCTGTGTTAGGGAAGGTCGTCGCCCCGATGGTCGGGTCGGCCTAGTCCTACACTCTGCCAGATAGCTTGTCCCGCATGACGCCGGAAGATCTGAACGCTCGCCTCATCTATCGGGACGCCCTGATGCTGGTGCTGAACAAGCCCGCTGGCATCCCGGTGCATCGCGGCCCAAAGGGGGGCGACAATCTCGAAGCCCATTTCGAGGCCCTGCGCTTCGGCCTGCCGCGCTCGCCCTCCCTCGCCCATCGCCTCGACCGCGACACCTCGGGCTGCCTGGTCCTGGGCCGCCACCGCAAGGCACTGGAGAAGCTGGGGAAACTGTTCAAACGGGGCGAAATTTCCAAGGCCTATTGGACGATTGTGGATGGCCACCCGGAAGGCGATTCCGGCCTCATCGACCTGCCGCTGGGCAGGCTCGACGCCACGCGCGGCTGGTGGATGAAGGTGGACCCGCTGGGCCTGCCTTCCCAGAGCGCCTGGCGCGTGCTGGGGCGCGGACACTCGCAGGAAGGGCGTCCCATCGCCTGGGTCGAGCTGGAGCCCAAGACCGGCCGCACCCATCAATTGCGCGTGCACAGCGCCGCCATGGGCTGGCCAATCCTCGGCGATCTCATCTATGGCGCGACCGCCAGCCCGCTGCCCCTGCAACTCCACGCCCGCGCCATCACCATCCCGCTGTATAAAAACAAGGATCCCATCGGCTGCCGCGCGCCCATCCCCGAGCACATGCGCGACGCCCTGACCCGCTGCGGCTGGGTGGAGGAGCCAGAGCCCGTTTTCGTGATGGAGACGCAGGCGCCCGTGGAGGCTTGACCCGGGAACCCTGTCGCCCCCATGGGCGTCGCCAAACATCGCCCGTCTCGACTTCTGCATCCGGACAGGCCACATCTTCGAAGCCTATGCAAGGACCCCGGATGATCCGCCTGCCCCGATCACGTCTGCATGTTGACCCGCTCCATGCGGCGCTTGGCCTATTGCTCATCGCCTTCGCCACCATCGCGGGCGCATGGGTTTTCGAATGGGCGGGCTATGCGCCTTGCGAACTCTGCCTGATGCAGCGTTGGGCCTATTATGTGGGCGTGCCGCTGGCGGCGCTCGTCGCGATCATCGCCGCGCGTGGTCCGCACGTCCTGGCGGGGGCGGGTCTGGCCCTGCTGGGGCTGGTCTTTATCGGCAGCGCGCTCTTCGGCGCCTATCATGCGGGCGTCGAATGGGGCTTCTGGCCGGGGCCCGCCGGCTGCACCGGCGCCCTCACCCGGGCCGACTCCATGGCGGATTTTCTGAAACAGCTGGAGAGCACGAAGGTCGTGCGCTGCGACGCCGTGGCGATCCGCATTCTGGGCCTGTCGCTGGCGGGCTGGAACGCCGTGATCTCCGCCGCCATGGCGGCGCTGGCGTTCCTGGGCGCCCGCAAGGCGCTGGCCTGATCAGGCGGCGGCGCGGGCCTCCGCGAGGTCCGTGACGAGATGGACCAGGGTGCGCACGCAGGCGCGCAGTTCCTCGACCTCATCGCGCAGCTCAGGGGTCGCGGGCTCGACGGGCCGGGCGACGCGGGCGGAGGTCTCGCTCAGCATTTCCGCGAGGTGATGCACCATGGTGACGACATCGCGCATCTGATCTTCGAGCCGGTCGATGCGCGGGCGCATGTCCACGGAGGCCATGGTCCTGGCACGAGCGATCTCGCCGAGGCTCGCGATCTCCGCCTCCATACGAATGAGGCGATCTTCCAAATAGTGTTCACGCATGACACACACCTACGCAGACATACACAGACAGCGACATCATAGGCTGTGCGGGTTAACGCGGACTGAAGAGGCTCAGTGGGGCGCCACGTCCCCATCCTCCGCCTCGTCCGCTTCGTCCTCTTGCATCATCAGCCGGGCGCGGGCGCGCACCTTTTCGGTCTCGCTCTTGAGCTGACCGCAGGCGGCGAGGATGTCGCGGCCACGCGGCGTGCGCACGGGGCTGGCGTAACCGGCGTTGAAGACGATCTCGGAAAACCGCTCGATCACGTCCCAGTCCGAGCACTCATATTGCGTGCCCGGCCAGGGGTTGAAGGGAATGAGATTGATCTTGGCGGGAATGCCCTTGAGCAGGCGCACCAATTCGCGCGCGTCGGCGGGGGAATCGTTCACGCCTTTCAGCATCACATATTCGAAGGTGATGCGCCGCGCGTTGGACACGCCCGGATAGGTGCGGCAGGCCTGCAGCAGCTCCTGCAGGGGATATTTCTTGTTCAGGGGCACCAGCGTGTTGCGCAGCTCGTCGCGCACCGCATGGAGCGAAATGGCCAGCATGGTCCCCATCTCGTCGCCCAGCGCCGAAATCTGCGGCACGACGCCAGAAGTCGAGACGGTGATGCGGCGCTTGGACAAGGACAACCCATCCCCATCGGACAGAACCGCGATGGCGTCGCGCACATGGTCGAAATTGTAGAGCGGCTCGCCCATGCCCATGAAGACGATGTTCGACACGGCCCGCACGCCCTCGCCAGACGGCAAGAGCCCATCGGTGGGCGGCGTCATGCCCGGAAAGTCGCCGATGCGGTCGCGCGCCACAACGAGCTGCTGGACGATCTCCTGCGCCGTGAGGTTGCGCACCAGCTTCTGGGTGCCGGTGTGGCAGAAGGTGCAGGTGAGCGTGCAGCCCACCTGGCTCGACACGCAGAGCGTGCCGCGATGGCGCTCGGGGATATAGACGCATTCGATCTCCGCGCCGCGATTCCTGGCGTCGACGGGCGGCATGCGGATCAGCCATTTGCGCGTGCCGTCCTTGGAGATCTGCTCGGCGACGACTTCCGGCCGCGCCAGCGTGAAATGCTCCGCCAGCCGGGCGCGCAGGCCCTTGGCCACATTGGTCATGAGCGCGAAATCGGTGACGCCCTGAAAATAGATCCAGTGCCAGAGCTGGTTCACCCGCATGCGGATCTCCCGCTCGGGCACCTCGATGGAGGCGAGCGCCTCCGCCAGCCCCTGCCGGGTCAGGCCGAGCAGGGAGGGACGGATCGCGGGGGCGGCGGCGAGGGGACTCGCGGCCGGATCAAGCTCGACAATGGACATGAGAGGGTTCCTTCAGGAGGGCTCATATCATGTGTGGAGGGGGGATCGCCAGTGTGGGGGAGCGCATGGGCGGCAAGGGATAGTATCGCCAGAAAATCCACCTTGACTTCAGTTACGCCAATGTTACATTTTGAAACTATCCGGTACGCCCGTAGGCGGGCACTTCTACGACCCCCCGCGCGGCGACGTTCGGGGGGTCTTGTTTTGAAAATAGTCGCCGTTCTCATTGATGGCGGGCATCTCCGCATTGCAGCACAGACCGCACGGGTCAAATATGAACCCGACTTGATCGAAAAAGTCGCCGTTGCCTGCGTCTCCAATGGGGAAGATTTGTTCCGTGCTTTCTACTACGACTGCCCTCTTTTCAACGGTACGCGCAAACTGCCGGTGTCCGGAGCGGACCAAGTTTTCAATGGCGATAACGAGTGGCTCAATGTGCTCGCGAGCAAGGAGCTTTTTGCAATACGCCTCGGCACCCTGAAATTCCGTGGTTATAAACCGAAGAAAAGCAAATTCTTAGGACGCGCTCTCACAGACGCCGACTTCAAGCCCGACTTCGAACAGAAGGGCGTCGATATGAGGATTGGTTTGGACATAGCGAATTTTTGCGTGACCAAAGCGGTTGACCGCATTGTTCTAATCACCAACGATACCGATTGCATCCCAGCCATGAAATATGGCCGAAGGGCTGGTTTACAGATCGTGCTGATGTCGCTACCGGGTCAGGCGACTGCGCCCGAATTATTGCATCACGTTGACATACACAGAAAATTAAAAGCGTGGCCCAAATCCTTCAAAAACATTGCCGCCCTCACCCCACCCTCAACCCCTCCAGCACCCGCAGCACCGCCTCCGGGATCGCCACCGGCCGCTGGTCCGCCCGTGTGACATAGACATGGACGAAGCGGCCCTGCGCCGCCGCCTCATCCCCACCCGCGCGGAAGACGCCGAGCTGGTAGGTCACGGAGCTGCGCCCCAGCCGCTCCACCCGCAGGCCGACCTCGATCACTTCGGGAAAGGCCACGCTTTCGAAGAAGGTGCAGGAATTGGAGACCACCAGGCCGACCGTGTCGCTGGTCGCCGGATCCAGCGCGCCGCCCTCCATCAGATGGCGGCCCACCGCCGTATCGAAGAAGGCGTAATAGACCACGTTGTTCACATGGCCATAGACATCGTTGTCCCCCCAGCGCGTGGCGATGGGGATGAAGGCGCGGAAATCCCTGCGGCGCAGGCGCGCCTCCCGTTCGCCCCCCATCAGAAGGCCCGCTCATAGATCGCCAGCGCGTCGGCCTCGTTCACCGGACGCGGATTGTTCACCAGCAGGCGAGTCTGGTTCATGGCGTCGCGGGCCAGCATGGGCAGGGCCTCCTGCGGCACGCCCGCATCGCGCAGGCGAGGGGGAATGCCCAGATCGACGCAAAGCCCCGCCAGCGCGGTCACGAAAAACGCCGCGCGTGCTTCGACGCCGCCAGAGGGCGCGTCGGCGAAGACGATAGGCGCCAGCTCCGCATAGGCGGGCGCGCAGGCGGGCGCGTTGAAGCGCAGCACTTCCGGCAGCACCAGCGCATTGGTGAGCCCATGGGGCAGGTGGTAGTGCCCCCCCAGCGGATAGGCCAGCGCATGGACCGCCCCGACCGAGGCGTTGGCGAAGGCCATGCCCGCCAGCAGCGAGCCATTCAGCATGGCCTCGCGCGCCGCCAGATCGCTCCCCTGCGCCACGGCCTTGCGGATATTCGCGCCCAGCAGGGCCAGCGCCTCGCGGGCCAGGGCCTTCGACACCGGGCTATTGTTGGGGTTGATCGAGGTGAAGGCCTCGATGGCGTGGACCATGGCGTCGATGCCGGTCGCCGCCGTCACGGCGGGGGGCAGGCCGAGGGTGAGTTCGGGGTCGAGCAGGGCCACATCGGGGATGATGAGGGGCGAGACGACGCCCATCTTCTCCGCCGCCCCGGTGGTCACGACCGCCACGGCGGTGGCCTCTGAGCCCGTGCCTGCGGTGGTGGGAACCAGCACGAGGGGCAGGCGCGGCCCGCGCGCCCGGCCAAGGCCATAGGCCTCATTCAGCGCCTGCGGCGTGCAGGCCAGCAAGGCCGCGAGCTTGGCCACATCAAGCGAGGAGCCGCCGCCAAAGCCGATAATCCCCGTCGCGCCGAAATCGGTCGCCGCCTTTGTGGCGGCCAGAATGCAATGATCCGGCGGGTCCGCCTCCACCTGATCGAAGAGGGCGTAGGCCACGCCCGCCTTGCTGAGCGCGTCAAGCCCGGGCGTCAGGACGCCCAGCTTCACGAGGCCGGGATCGGTGACCACCAAAACCCGCGCGCCAAGCCGCGCCAGCGCAATCTCTCCCAACCGCGCCACGGCGCCGGGGGCGGAGATGATGGTCGGGACCGTGTTGAAGCTGAAACCCATGGCGCGCTCCTCAAAGCAGGAGCGCCATACTATCCAACGCGTGAACGGGGTCCAGCGCTGCAAAAGTTCAAGGAGCGGCCCCCGCTGCGAAGGCCGCTCCCGAAAGCCTGCGCCTGTCAGTTTGCGCGGGCGAGCGCCAGCTTCACCGGCTGCGCCTGTACCTGCCGCGTATGGACCGGACGGTTGTGGATCTGGCGCATATGGACGGGGCGCCCATGGATGGCCCGCACGGGGGTCACGGCGCGCACGCTGCGATAGGGCCCGCGCGTCACGATGGCGGCGCGGCGCACCATGGGGCCATTGCGATAGGCCACATAGGTCGGGCCATAGTTGTAGCCCCAGCCCACCGGGCGATAGCCCGGACCATAATATCCGGCCCCATAATAGCCCACATCATAATAGGGGTCGGCGTAGTAGCCCGCCGCCAGCGGCGCGGTGGCTAGGGCCGCTCCGGCGATGAAGGGCGCGGCGGCCAGGGTCGCGGCGGCGCCGACGACGCCTGCAGCCGCCACAACCGGCGCGGCGATCAGGGCGCCCAGCAGCCCCGGGCCCCAGCCATAGTCATAGGCCACATAGGCGGGATCATAACCGCCGCCATAATAGATCTGCGCCTGCGCCTGCGCCTGCGACCAGAAGGGCGCCTGCGGCTGCAAAAGAAGTAAGCTTGCGTTTCATGGGAAGCACTCCGGTTGACCTACCGGAGCATTCAACCCGCCAGGGGCTGAAAGGTTACGCTGCGTCCCCTCATCCCTTCAGTCATCAAGCCTGCGTTCGGTGGTCTTCAGGGCGTCGGCGAGGCGCATCTTGGCGCTGCCGGGCTTGAGAGGCTTTTGCTGGCTCTCGTGGGGCGCCCAGCCCGACAGCCACACCAGATCGAAGGTCGCCCGCACCCGCCCGTCATCATCGCTGAACCGCTCGGCGTAGATCTCGGCGGCGCGCAGGGCCACCGTGCGCCGCAGCCCGCGCTTGTCGCGCAGCACCAGCGCATTGGTGGCGCCCATGGAGCGCAGATCATGGGCCAGCGCGAAGAGGTGATCGTAGCGCACGGTCACCGTATCCACATCCGTCACCGGCAGGGCGAAGCCCGCCCGCTGCAAAAGCCCGCCCAGATCCCGCAGATCGACGAAGGGCGCTACGCGGGGGCTGACACCCTCCAGAATCTCCTCCTCCGCCGCCGCCAGCGCGGCGCGCAATTCATGCAGGCTCTGGCCGCCCACAAGGCAAGCCATGAAGAGCCCATCTGGCCGCAAGGCGCGGCGGATCTGCACCAGCGCGCCCGGCAGATCGTTCACATGCTGGAGCGCCAGACCGCAGACGATGAGATCGAAGCTTTCGGGCGCGAAGGGCAGGGCCTCCTCGTCCGCCAGAAGACCCAGCCAGTCCCCCTGCCCCAGCCCCTCGGGAACGGAGGCGGCGCGCACCAGCAATCCCGGTTTGCGCGTGGCCAGCATTTGCGCGATCTCGGGCCCTGGCGAGCACAGATCCAGCGCCCGCTCGAAGGGGCGCATGATGGCGCCGAGACGCTCCTCCATATCCTCCGCCACCCGCTCCAGCAGGAAGCTTGCGGCGCCAAAGCGCAGGGCGCGCGCGAGGCGCAGGCGCAGGAGGCGGCGGTCGAAGATCTGGGGCGCGGGGGCTTGGGTCATGGCGCCTTATGGCGCGGGGCGCGTGCGGGGTCAAAGGCGCCGCATGGACAGGCCGCGAGGCTCAGGCTACCTCTGGTCCATGGCGCGCAATTCCTATTACACCGGCCCGAACTCCGACCATTTCGATGGAACCCGTTTTTTCATTCGCGGCGCCACCCGCGACAAGACGCGGGGCGAAGTGCTGCGCTGGATGGCCGGGCGCAAGCGCGCGCCCTGGCCCAAACATGCGCCCAGCCCCTTTCACGCCCATCCACCCGCCCGGGTCGAAGGCGAGGCCCTGCGCGTGACCCTGGTGGGCCACGCCACCTTCCTCGTCCAGACCGAGGGGCTCAACATCCTCATCGATCCCGTGTGGTCGAAGCGCGCCAGCCCCGTGCAATGGGCCGGGCCCCTGCGGGTGAACCCGCCGGGCATCGCTTTCGAGAACCTGCCAAGGCTCGACGCGGTGCTCGTCAGCCACAACCATTACGACCATCTGGACATGGCGACCCTCTCCGCGCTGACGCGGCGGGACGCCCCGCGCGTCATCACGCCGCTGGGCAATGACGCGATCATGTGGCGGTCGGATCGCAGCATCGATGCGCAGGCCCATGACTGGGGCGCGCGCGTGCCCCTCAACGGGCGGCTCGCGGTGCATCTGGAACCCGCTTATCATTGGTCGGCGCGGGGGCTTGGGGATCATCGCATGGCGCTCTGGTGCGCCTTCGTCATCGAGACGCCGGCTGGCGCCATCTATCATATCGCCGACACCGGCTGGGGCGCGGGGGCGATCTTCTCGGCGGTGCGCGAGAAATATGGACCGCCGCGTCTCGCCATGATTCCCATCGGCGCCTATGAGCCCCGCTGGTTCATGGGCGAGCAGCATGTGGACCCCGAGGAAGCTCTGCGGATTTTCCAGCTCTGCGGCGCCCGCCGCGCCGTGGGCCACCATTGGGGCACGTTCCAACTCACCGACGAGCCCATCGATGAGCCCGAGCGGCGCCTGCATGCGGCTCTGGACGAGGCGGGAATCGACCGCAAGCTCTTCCACGCCATGCGGCCCGGCGAGAGCATGGATGTGCCGACGTAGAGCGTCCTATTTCAGGAAGACGTAGATATCGATCCGCGCGCCATCCTCTTCGGGGGTCTTGGGCAGACTCAGATATTCCTCGAGGAAGAGGTTCTGCGCTTCCAGCCCCTTTTCGTCGAGATAGGCGGTGATGGCCTCATAGGTCGTGTCGATCTCGTCATAGGAGCCGCGATGCTCGAATTTCATCGTCTTGCCTGCGGGCGAGGTGGCGATGCGCAAGCCGTTTTGCAGGCTGGGCGCAGGCTCGGGCAGGGCGGCCAGCGGCGCCATGGCCTCGAAGCGGAAGCCCTTGTCGTCGGTGTCGACGAAGACCACGAAGGGATTGCCAGCCATTTCCAGCCCCGCCTTGCCCATCTCCGCGCGCAGCTTGTCGATGGCTTCGGCGAGGGTGCGCATGCCCTCGTCCCATTCGGCCGTTCCGGCAAGCGCGACCGTTGGCCGCGCCTTCAACTGGACGATGCTGGGGGAGGCGACGTCGGTGGAGGCGTCGGGAAGCGGCGCCATTTGCGCGGCGACAGGTGAGAGGGTGAGCGTGGCGGCGAGACACACCGCCGCCGCCAAGGCCATTGCGCCATGCGCAAGCGAGCTGAGAACGGCGAGGGGTCTGGACATGCTGTGGCTCCGGCGGACGGCTTGGTCGGCAAGACTGAGTCGCGCCTCGCATATTAAAGACCAGTTGAATGGCGATGCCAAGATGGGGAGCGTCCGCTGTCGCGAGCACATGATATGTCCGGTTTAGGTAGCACGTGGTTTGTCCGGTTTTTGGATCGGAGGACCGCATGTTGCCGGAGGTTCGGATGGCGCGTGTTTTGGATGCGATTGCTTCGCATCGGGCGGGACGCTTGAGTTGTGTCGAA